>NZWX01000026.1 GCA_002697625.1 Flavobacteriales bacterium | reverse complement strand
TAATTTAATTATTATTTTTGTGTCATGATTACATCAGCAGAAGAAAATTATTTAAAAGCTATTTTATCCATTTCTTTAAAAGAAGACAGCAAGGTATCTACTAACTCTATTTCTAGAGAAATAGGAACATCTGCAGCATCTGTATCAGACATGTTAAAGAAACTTCAAGATAAAAAACTAATTAAGTACGAGAAATACAAGGGAGTAGAATTAAGTAAAAAAGGAGAAATAAAAGCCATAAACATTCTTAGGAAACACAGATTATGGGAAACATTTTTAGTTAATAACCTTGGATTCAATTGGGGAGAAGTACATGATGTAGCGGAACAATTAGAACATATTAAATCCTCCGAACTTATAGACAGACTAGATTCCTATTTATCTTTTCCAAAATACGATCCTCATGGAGAACCCATACCTAATAAAGAAGGAAAGATACCTAGTAGAAATACTATTCCTTTAAATGAACTAAAAGTGGGAATAAAGGGAAATGTAATGGGAGTTACTTTGGACGATAAAACCTTTTTAAACTACCTTACTCAACTAAACATTAGTATAGGAACTGAAATTGAATTAATAGAGAAAATCATCTTTGACAAATCTTTAAGTATAAAAATAGAAAAAAACAATAATCACATCACTAATGATGTAGCAAAACACCTTCTAATAAGAATAAAATAAAATGGAGAATTTAGAAATTTACAAATGGTTTATTCAACAAAGACCAATAATACAAGCGTTATATGCAGGGTTATTCACATGGGGACTAACAGCTCTAGGAGCTTCATTAGTTTTTCTATTTAAAAATTCGAGTAGAAAAATATTAGATGTTTCATTAGGATTTACCGGAGGTGTTATGATTGCAGCTAGTTTTTGGTCATTATTATCACCTGCAATCAATTATGTAGAAATGCAAAATGAAATGGGACTTTCCTCTATACCTTCTTGGATTCCTCCTGCTATAGGATTCTTTTTAGGAGCCTTGTTTTTGTTTGGTTTAGATAAGACGATCCCTCATTTACACATGTTTTCAAAAAGAGAAGACGCGGAGGGAGTCAAAACTAATTGGAGAAAAACAATATTACTTGTACTAGCAATCGCACTACACAATATACCAGAAGGATTAGCTGTTGGGGTTGCATTTGGAGCTTTAGCAAGTCCTGAACTAACAGGCATGAGTGAGATATTTTCTATTGGATCTGCTATTGCTTTAGCTATTGGGATTGGAATCCAAAACTTTCCTGAGGGATTTGCGGTATCTATGCCACTTAGAAGACAAGGAGTAAGTAGATGGAAATCTTGGAAATGGGGACAAATGTCTGCAATTGTAGAGCCTATTTTTGCAGTTATTGGAGCTGCTATTGTAATGCAAGTACTACCAATACTTCCCTACGCACTCGCCTTTGCAGCAGGAGCTATGATATTTATTGTAGTAGAAGAAGTTATTCCCGAAAGTCAAAGAGGTGGACATACCGACCTCGCAACAATGGGACTTATACTAGGTTTTATTGTTATGATGGTATTAGACGTTTCTTTAGGATAAACCCTCTTCTTTTTACTATCTTTGCCACTTTACGAGCATGGATTTTATAAACATAAAGAATAGAAAAGCATCTCACGAATACGAATTTATTACTAAATACGTTGCAGGTGTAGTGCTTAAAGGAACAGAAATAAAATCTATCAGAAATTCTCAAGTGAACATGTCTGACTCTCATTGTGTGTTTATTGAAGAGGAACTTTGGATAAAAAATCTACATATTTCGGAATACGAAAATGGAGGTTATTCTAACCATGAACCAAAAAGAGAACGAAAACTTCTACTTAACAAACAAGAGTTAGAAAAAATTCATGGAAAGGTAAAAACAAAAGGGATTACTATTATTCCTTTACGATTGTTTGTAAATAAAAAAGGAAGAGCAAAAATTGAGATTGCAGTAGCAAAAGGTAAAAAATTATTTGACAAAAGAGAATCCTTAAAAGAAAAAGACAATAAAAGAGATTTAGATAGAATCAGAAAAAACTTCTAAATGACAAAATACATCCTCCCTATTTTACTTATAATTCTCAGTTATTCTTGCAAAAAGGAAAATATACAATCTAATGAAAATGCTATATTAAATTTTTCAAATGACACTATTATTTTCGACACGATCTTTACTTCTGTAGGATCTATAACACATCAGTTAACAGTTTATAATAATAATGACTTTAATGTTACAACAAATGTTAGATTATCCGGAAATACTGAAGGTAATTTTAGAATGAATGTGGATGGAGAAAGTGGAAACAACATAGAAAATGTTACAATTGCCGCAAAGGACAGCATGTTTGTTTTCTTGGAAGTAACAATTGACCCTACAAATACAAACACTCCATATTTAGTTTCAGACTCCATTTTATTTACAACAGGAAACAACCAACAAGATGTTGATTTAATAGCTTACGGACAAGATGCTTATTTTCATACTGCCAATACGTATGGTGAAATAATTGATGGAGAAGACACAAGTAGATTTCATTATCATAAATTAGATTGTCATGAGTTATGGAATAACGATAAGCCGCATGTTATTTACGGATATGTTATTGTAGACCCTAATTGTCAACTCACTATAAATGAAGGAACAACAGTTTACTTACATAAAAACTCAGGAATAATTGTAGGAAATCCTTTTTCATCCAATTCTGGAGGAACAATTAAAGTAAATGGAGATTTAGGAAATGAAGTGACATTTAGAGGGGATAGATTAGATTCTTGGTACGACTCCATTCCTGGTCAGTGGGACAGAATTTGGTTATACCCAGGAAGTATAGATAATGAGTTTAATTATACTAATTTCCAGAACGGAACGATTGCAATACATGCAGACACAATAGGGAACAACAATCCCAATACTATACTTAATAATTGCAGGATCGATAATATGTCTGCAATTGGAATTTTAGGACAAGGAACAAAAATAGAGGTAAACAATACTATTATAACTAAATGCGGACAGTATTCGGTAGTTTGTAATATAGGTGGGGATTACTCTTTTAAGCATTGTACTTTTGCTAATTATTGGAATTTTGATAACAGAAACACTCCTTCTATCCTACTAAATAATTTTTATGAAGGGTCGGACGGAAATATTTATATTAGAGATTTAAACTCTGCTTATTTTGGTAATTGTATTATTGACGGAAACTTATCCACTGAAATATCCTTTCAGGAAAATGAGACGGGTAATTTCAACTATACTTTCGATCATTCTCTCATAAAAATAGATACTACTAAAAACAACACGAATACTTCTGATTTTATAGATGTAATAAAGAATGAATCACCAGAATTTGTAAGTAAAAAACTATTTGATTTTCATCTTTCTGATGAATCTCCATGTATTTCTGCAGGAGATTTTAATATTACACAATCAGAAACTATTTTATTTTCCGATATAGAAGGAAACTCAAGAGATAATGCTCCCGATTTGGGAGTTTATAAGAAATAAATTATAGAGTAGTCAGAAATTCTATTGTATCAATATTATCTGCATAATCCCAGAGTTTAGGTTTCTGAGTTTTCCCAAAATGAGTATTCTTTTTTACTATATCTTCTTTACAGACTACACATTGTAATAAATCTATATTTTCATCAATATAGTCCTTTACCTCACTTAAGTCTTCATAAAACTCATAAAACAACATAGAAACAGGAGATTGTAAGGAATTATCTTCCTTCATAAGTAAGAATCCGTTTTCAGTTAAATTATGTCCTCCCATCAAGAAAACTGCTTTATTATAATCATAATTATTCCTGTATTTTTTATGATTTACAATTTCCTTAAACGGAAAAAACACATCAAACAATTTATCTAAATTATATCCTTTCGGTAAAAAAACCTTTGATACACTTCTGCATCCTAAACCAAAATACAGGAACACATCATCTGCTAATCCTTGTAATTCTTGTTTACTTTCTTTTCCGTTAAGTATCGCTATCGATCTTCTATTCTTTCTGATTATTCTTCTGATGTTTTTAAAATAATATTCAAAATACTTTGCAGAGTTATCAGACCCAGTAGCAATTACCGCATCAAACTTTCTTTCATTAATGTCATCAATATATTCTAATTTATCTGAAATATTAGGGTTAATATCACGTAAAACATCCCAAATAAAAGGAAATAACACCTTGTCATTTGATGAAAGCTTCACTACAGCTTTGTTTCCACTAATAATTACAGACATAAAATCATGAAAACCAACCAAAGGAATATTACCCGCCATAACTAGTAAAACTTTCTTATTACTCTCGTTTTCCGACAAGTTATAGGGAGTAATCCAAGCATCAAAACCTTCTTCAGACAATTGACCAGAAAGAGCTTTTAAGGAATTCAAAACACTTTCCTCTGTAAACCAATTATTCCTAATCTCAGCCTCTTCAATTTTACTTTTAAGGATTTCTAATTTATCTAATAAAAAATCAGGAGAATCTTGATCTAATTGGGAAAGAAATTCTCCTAATTTTATAAAACTATTAATCCTATCTTTTAATTTCATTTTTGATTTTTATAAAAAGCCCCTTCCAAGAGGAAGAGGTTTTATTTCTATCTATTTTGACGAAATTAAGATAATACTTCCGCAACCTTATCAGCTGCCTCTTGTAATAATATTACAGACTCTACTTGTAATCCACTTTCATCTATTAATCTCTTAGCTTCTTCTGCATTTGTTCCTTGTAACCTTACAATTAAAGGAACATTGATATCTCCTATGTTTTTGTAAGCGTCTACAATTCCTTGAGCTACTCTATCACATCTTACAATCCCTCCAAAAATATTCACTAAAATAGCTTTTACTTCAGGATCTTTTAAAATTATTCTGAATGCTTGCTCAACTCTTTTTGCATCTGCTGTACCTCCTACATCTAAAAAGTTTGCTGGGTTACCTCCTGCCATTTTAATTATATCCATAGTTGCCATAGCAAGTCCAGCACCATTTACCAAACAACCAACATTTCCATCTAACTTCACAAAGTTCAGACCATATTCACCTGCTTCTATTTCTATTGGATCTTCTTCCCTTTTATCTCTTAACTCTACATAATCCTTATGTCTGAATAAAGAGTTGTCGTCTATAGTAACTTTAGAATCTACTGCCATTATCTTATCATCAGATGTTTTTAATACCGGATTAATCTCAAAAAGGGAAGAATCGGTTTTATCATATGCAGTATATAAAGCATATACAAACTTTGTCATCTCCTTAAAAGCAGTTCCTGTTAAACCAAGATTAAATGCTACTTTTCTGCACTGAAAACCAGTTAAACCTACTTTAGGATCAATCTCCTCTGTAAAAATTAAATGTGGAGTTTCTTCTGCAACTAACTCAATATCCATTCCTCCTTCACTAGAATACATAATCATGTTTCTACCAGTAGACCTATTTAATAAAACAGACATATAAAATTCTGAAGTTTCACTTTCACCTGGATAATATACATCTTCTGCGATCAGAACTTGATGAACTGTTTTACCTTCAGCAGAAGTTTGAGGAGTCACTAATTGCATTCCTAAAATATCATCAGAAACAGATCTTACTTCATCTAGTGATTTAGATAATCTTACTCCACCTCCCTTTCCTCTTCCTCCTGCGTGCACCTGAGCTTTTACTACCCACCAGCTTGTACCTGTTTCTTCATTTAACTTTTCTGCTGCAGCAACCGCTTCTTCAGGTGTTGAAGCAACTATTCCTCTTTGGATTCTAACTCCAAAACTATTTAACAGTTCTTTTCCTTGATATTCGTGTAAATTCATTTTTAAAATTTTAGTTGTGCAAAAATATAGGAATCAATGGAATTGCAACCTCTTGTCAAGAATAAATTATATTTTTGCGTCATCAAAATTTTATGAAAACAAAACTTATCATATTACTACTAATACCATTTATTGGTGTAGCTCAATTTCAAAATAAAAAAACATATAATATAAATAGAACCAATAATATTCCTAATATTGATGGAGACTTAAATGATAATACTTGGAAATCATTAGATATTGCTAAGAATTTCACACAATTAGAACCAAATAATGGTATGAAGGAAAGAAGTCATCAAAGAACAGAAGTAAAAATCTGTTATGATGATAGAAATATTTATTTTGGTGTAATGATGTATGATAATGCTCCAGATAGTATTTTAACAGAATTGTCAAAAAGAGATGAAGATAATAAAAACTTTGATGGATTTGGGGTTTGGATAAACCCCTTTAATGATGGACAAATTGAATATAACTTCTTTATCACAGCTGCAGGAGTACAAATAGATAGAAAATTCTCTTCTACAGGAACAGATCCTAGATGGGATGCAGTATGGAAATCTGCAGTTAATATAAATGAAGATGGATGGAGTACTGAATTTGCGATTCCTTTTTCATCATTAAGGTTTTCAAATGATGGTAACCCATGGGCTATAAATATGTCGAGGAGTTTAAGAAGATATAGAGAAGTATATTCTTGGAATCCAATTGATGTGTCTTTTTCTAATATTGCTTTACAAGCTGGATTACTAAATGGAATTACAGATGTCAAATCCCCAGTACGTTTATCATTCATACCTTACGCTTCAATATACACAAACATATCTGAGGGTGAAATAAGCAACCCATATAACTATGGAATGGATCTAAAATATGGAATAAATGAAAGTTTCACATTAGATATGACATTAATACCTGACTTTGGACAAGTAGCATCTGATGCTGAAATTTTAAATCTTTCTCCTTTTGAAGTTCGATATAATGAAAATAGACAGTTCTTCAATGAAGGTACAGAGCTATTCAATAAAGGAGATAATATGTTTTATAGTAGAAGAATTCAAGACGACCTAATAAATGCAACTAAAGTTTCTGGAAGAACAAAAAATGGTTTAGGTTTTGCAACTCTAAATGCAATTACAAACCAAACAGAAAATAAACCTCTAACTAATTATAATGTAATGATCTTTGATCAAATCTTTGGAAACAATTCTTCGATTAGTTTGATGAATTCCAATATGATTCAAGATAGTTATAATAGAGATGCAAATGTATTAGGTTTATTTACCTCAATAAATAATAAAACTAATACATATAACTATTCTGGAAAAATAAAAATGAGTCAGGAATTTGAAAATAATAATATAACCCAAGGATACTCAGGATCTTTATCTGCATCAAAAAGCAGTGGAAAATACCGTTATAATATCTGGAGTTATTTTGAAGATGACAAATTTAATCCAAATGATTTAGGATACCTTCAAGCAAACAATGAGATTAAATCAGGTTTTGCAATAAGTTATAACCAACTAAAAGAAAATAAAAAGTTCATTACATCCAAAGCTGAATATGATATGAGTTATACTTCCTTATATTCAAACGGAAATGGTTCTAGTCCATTTGTAAACCTAGATCTTAGTTTAGATGGAAGTATAACCTTTAAGAATTACCTCTCAGTATGGGGAAAAATACGTATTCAACCAATCAATGGAAATGATTTTTATGAAGCAAGAACCGGTAACTTTATGACTCCAATAAAAACATCAAAATTATTTAAATCAAGAATGCATTTCTCTACTGATTATAGAAAAAAAATAGCCGTAGATGTAAGTATTGGAGGAAATATACAGCCATTGTATAATGGATATTCATATCATTGGAGAATTTCTCCTCGATATAGAATTAATGATAAAATATCAATGAAGTATGTGGTCTCAGTAGAAAATAAATATAATGATATTGGTTTTGTTACCAATGACACACTAGGTATATTTATTCAACCCCCAGAAATTAGATACATATTTGGAATAAGGGATGTATTTATGATTACTAATGTGTTAGAAGGATCCTACATATTAAATAACAGAATGAACCTAACAAGCAAATTAAGACACTATTGGAGTGGGGTTAAGTATAACAATACAGAATATGTATCATTAAATTCAGATGGATACACAACTCCAATAGAACATTATAGTGGAAACAATACTAATTTTAATACATGGACAATTGACATGTCTCTGAATTGGCGGTTTGCTCCTGGAAGTCAGATGAGTGTTGTTTGGAAAAATTCCATGGAAGATTATAATAATATATTGACGACAGATTGGTTAGATAATATTAATAATACTTTTAATACAATACCTCAAAATAGTTTATCTTTTAAAATTGTATATTATTTAGATTATCTTTACTTTCGTAAAAAATAATGATAAAAGTAAAGGACATACATCTTAATTACGGAGAATTAAAAGTCTTAAAAGGAGTAAATCTAAATATTGAAAAAGGAGATTTTGTATCTATTGTAGGATCCTCAGGAGCAGGTAAAACAACTCTACTTCAACTAATTGGTACTCTAGAAAATCCTACAGAAGGAAGTATAGAAATAAACGGAACTGATATCACAAAACTATCAGACCAAGAATTATCTTCATTCAGAAATAAAAATATAGGTTTTGTTTTTCAATTTCACAATCTATTAGCAGAATTTACAGCACTTGAAAATGTATGTTTACCTGCTTTTCTAAATGGAGAAAATAGAAAAGATGTTGAACAACGAGCTTTGGAATTATTAAAACTTCTAAATATAGAAAATAGAAAAGATCATAAACCAAACGAACTTTCAGGTGGAGAACAACAAAGAGTAGCTGTTGCAAGAGCACTAATCAACTCAGCATCTATTATTTTGGCGGATGAGCCAAGTGGAAATTTGGACTCAAAAAATGCTGAAGAATTGCATAATTTACTACTAAAGTTAAATAAAGACATGGGACAAACGATAGTAGTAGTCACTCACAATAACAATCTAGCAAATATTACCCAGAAAAAGATAGAAATAAAAGATGGGGTAATTAAAAAATAACAAATTAAATCAAAAATAGCACGCTACTTTTTAAAATTGCTTAATTTTGCACTTTGATGAGATATCAAAACCCACAGTTTCTATACTTTCTTTTTGTAATCGCAATCCCTATTTTAATTCACTTATTTAACCTAAAAAAATATAAAACTGTATACTTTTCCAATGTGTCCTTTTTAAAGAAAATTAAGTCCGAAAAACGTAAAAGAAATCATTTAAAACAAATATTAATACTAATTAGTAGGGTACTTACTATATCTGCAATTATTCTTGTATTTTCCAAACCCTACTCCCCTCTTTCAGAAAATGAACATGCTAGATTAAACACCTTTATTTATATAGATAACTCTTTTAGCATGGATGACATATCAAGAAATGGGAGACTACTAGATATAGCAAAAGAAAAATCTATAAAAATATTAGAAAATTTAGATAACAATAATAACTTTTGGATTATTACTAATGACTTTACATCTACTGAAAATATATCTAAAAATAAAGAAGAGTCTAAAAAATATATTCTAAATATAAATAACTCTTCTAAAAATAGGAAAAAATCGGAAATTATTGACAAAATAAAAAGTATAAACACAAATCATTCTACTCTATTTTTAGTTTCAGATTTTCAAAAATCATCTAGCAATATAAGCAAATTTATATCTGAAGACTCTCTTATAAAAACAGTATTAGTACCGCTAGAAAAAGATTTAAACAACAATATAAGTATTGATAGCTGTTATTTTAAAAACAATTCTGAAAACAACTCTATCCTCTCTGCTTTAATAACCAACCATTCTAATTCTAAAAAGGAGGAGATCGTTGTTAAATTAGAAATAAACAAACAACATAAAACACAACAAGTTATCTCTCTACTTTCTAAAGAAACCAAGGAAATAGACCTAAACTTTATAACAAAAAATACAAGTAATATCAGAGGAATAATTAGCATAGAAGATCACCCTATTTCTTTTGATAATAAATTATTTTTCAGTTATCAAATAGAGAACAATATAAAAGTATGTCAGATTTATGAAACAGAAAATTATAATATCAAAAAATTATTCTCATCAGAAGAAAATATACAATATAGTTCACAAAACATAAATCAGTTAGACATAAATACTTTAAAGAAGCAAAAACTTATACTAATAAATGAAGTTACTGATTTTAGTTCAGGATTTATTTCTACAATACAATCCTATATTGAAGAAGGAGGAAGTGTTTGTATTATTCCTTGTAAAGAGATGAATTCTGAAGCGTACAATTCCTTTTTAAGCAGTATAAACACCAATTTGTTTCTTAACAATTCTGATATAGAAACTAAAATATCAGAGTTAAACTTAAATCATCCAATATTTAACAATGTATTTAGTAGTAAACAACTTAGAGATGATATTGATTTAGCAAGTGTTTATAATTATTACCATTTAAACAACAAGACTACAGTCCTAAAAGAAAGTATTTATAAACTAGAAAATGGGGACGACTTCTTGAATTACTACACTAATAAAAAAGGAGAAATATACTTGTTCACCTCTCCTTTATCTGAAGGGAATAATTTCAGTAAACATGCTTTGTTTGTTACAACACTTTATAACATGGCTCTTCATTCTGTAAAATCAGATATATTGTATTATACAATTAATAAGAAATCCGATATAAAACTAAAAAACACTAATCCACAACTAGAAAACATATACCATCTAAAAGCAGAAAATATAGATATAATCGCTGATTATTTACACAAAAGTAACTCTGCATTTCTTTCTACTCATAATCAGATAAAAAATGCGAACCATTATGAATTAACTCAAGAAGACCAATTACTTCAATTTATTTCATTTAATTACTCAAGAGAAGAAAGTAATACAGAGCAGTATAAGGAGGAAGATATAACAAACTATATAAGTTCCAATAATATAAAAAATGTATCTGTTTTTTCTGAAAACAATACTATAATTGAAAGCATAAAAGAATTAGAAAACAATAAAGAATACTGGAAACTCTTTGTTTTATTATCTCTAGTATTTATTACAATTGAAATTTTACTTATTAAAAAAATACAATCATGAAAGTAATCCTAAAATCAGCCAGAATAATTGATGTAAATTCCAAACATCATAATAAAGTAAAAGATGTACTTATTGAAGATGGAATCATTACCAAAATAGATAAAAATATTACTAAAAAAGGAGTTGATAAGTATTCAGAAAAAAACCTACATCTATCTACAGGATGGATGGACATGCACTCTAACTTTAGAGAGCCTGGATTTGAATACAAAGATGATTTAAAATCAGGTGTACAATCCGCAATAAAAGGAGGTTTTACTTCTGTTTTACTAATGCCTCAAACACAACCTGTAATTGATAGTAAGTCTCATGTGGAATTTATAAAACACAATACAAAAGGAAGTATTGTAGATGTACATACTTCAGGCAGTATAACTAAAAATATAGAGGGTAATGATTTAGTTGAAATGCACGATATGAATTCTGCAAAATGTAGAACATTTACAGATGATAAAAAATCTGTAAATAGAAACGAAGTGATGAAACTGGCACTTTTATACAGTAAGGATTTTGACGGGTTAATTATGAACTATCCTAACGACAAAAGTATTTTTAATAATGGAAAAATGAATGAGGGAGTAATGAGTACTTATCTAGGGTTAAAAGGAATATCAAACATAGCGGAAGAAATAATGGTAGACAGAGATTTAAGCCTTGCAAAATATACAGGTGGAAATCTTCACTTATCCTACATTTCTACAAAAGAGTCGGTAAATAAAATAAAAAGAGCTAAAAAAGAAGGAGTACATATAACTGCAGATGTATCGATAAACAACCTAGTAATTACAGATGAAAAGTTAAAGACTTTCGACACAAGATACAAGGTTCTTCCTCCACTTAGAACTAAAAAAGATAATTCTGCACTTATAAAAGGACTAAAAAACGGAACAATAGATGTAATTTGTTCAGACCATTCTCCAGAAGATGAGGAAAATAAAAGAACGGAATTTGATAATGCAGCTTTTGGAGTACTTGGATTAGAAACCTTATTTGGACTTTTAGGAAAACATGTCAGTAAAGATCTTAAACTTGAAGAAATTATAGAAAAGATATCTACGAATCCTAGAAGAATTGCATTAAAAGAAGAGTTAAAAATTGAAGAAGGAGGAAGAGCAAATATCACCTTGTTTAATCCTGAACTAGAATGGAAATTAAGTGAAAAAGATATTAAATCTAAATCTAAAAATACACCTTTTATAGGAGAGGAACTTAAAGGAAAAGCTCTTGCAATCTATAATAACAATCAGTTTGTTATTATTGACTAATAAAGTCGATTGTCTTATCGACCACCAGTTGTAAATTAGCAGGTAATTCTTCTGAATTATATGGATGAGAGGCTCCAAATACATGATCTGCATCTTTTACTATAAATAATTCAGAATTTAGATTCCATTTATGTAAATCTTCTGCCTCTTTTACTAAAACTGTAGGATCTGAATCTCCATGAATAATTAACTGAGGTATAGACAAGTTACTTACTGATTTCTGTATATCTAATCTATCTTTGTTTTCTATACAATCAGTATAAAATTGAAGGTACAAAGGCATGTTTTGTTTAGTTCTGCCATTGTATATAAATGCAACACCTTTCTCTTTCCATAAGTTAATTCTATCTTTTGTCATTCTATTTAAAAAGTTGGATGGAGAAGCCCAACTAACTATATTTTTTATTCTTTTATCAGAGCTTGCTTTTAACATAGAAATCCCACCTCCTCTACTATGTCCTAACAATGTTATTTCAGCACTTTTAAATTTTTCACAAATCCAATCTATAACTTTATCTAAATCATATAATTCTTTAGACAAATTGTTATTTCCGAAAGATTCTAAGTCCTCAAAATCTGTAGGATTTTCTAATGTTGTTCCGTTATGAGAAAAATTAAACTTTACAAACACAAAGTCATTTTCTGCAAAATATCTAGAAACTAGAGGAAAACATCCCCAATCTTTAAATCCTTTAAATCCATGAGAAAAAATGACAACTTTTCTGTTTTCTGATTCACCTTTATAAAGTAGGTCTACTAAAATTTCTTTAGATCTACTTCCTTTTATTGTGTGTTGAAGTGCTTTCATATTATATTAATTCATCTAGTTCCATCCACCTAAAACTCTTTTCATCTATAAGAGAAACTAATTCAGATAATCGTTTGGAATTTTCTACAATTTCATCTACTTCTAAGTTTGGATTTAATAGAGATTTTTCTAAATGATCTTTCTCTTTTTCTAATTGTTCTATTTCTTTTTCTAATTCTCCATATTCGTATTTTTCTTTATAAGAAACTTTTCTTTTATCTATTTGTTCATTAGGACTATTCTGCTTTTTCTCTACAGATCTCAATTGTTTATCTTCTCCTCTTTGTAGATCTCTATATTCTGAATAATTTCCATAGAAATCTTTAACAAGTCCCTTTCCTTTAAAAACAAACATATGATCACTTAATTTGTCCATAAAATACCTATCATGAGAAACTATAATCAAACAACCTTTAAAATCCATCAGAAACTCCTCTAGTTTAGTTAGAGTGAGTAAATCTAAATCGTTAGTAGGTTCGTCTAGTATTAAAAAGTTGGGGTTCTTCATCAGAACAGTAAGTAAGTAGAGTCTTCTTTTTTCTCCACCACTCAATTTACTTACATAAGTATATTGCATTTCTGGAGTAAACATAAAATGTTCCAACATCTGTGAAGCTGATATTTTACTTCCGTTAGCAAGTACAATAACATCTGCTATCTCTTTTAAAACCTCTATTACTCTTTTATCCTCTTTTACTTTTATTCCTCCTTGAGAGAAGTATCCGTACACAATGGTTTCTCCTACATTTACTTTTCCACTATCTACTGGTTCTTTTCCTGTAAGTATATTTAAAAAAGTGCTTTTCCCCACTCCATTATTCCCTAGTACTCCTATTCTTTCCCCTTTTTTAAAAGTGTAGCTGAATCCATCTAAAACACAAAGATCTCCAAAGGATTTTCGGATATTTTTCAGTTCTAATATTTTACCACCCACCCTACTCATTTTCACTTCTAGTTTTAAATTTGTCTTCTTTTTTCCTGACTTAGCTTTTTCCTTTATTCTTTCAAAACTCTGCAACCTAGATTTTGATTTGGTAGTTCTGGCTTTCGGAGACCTTCTGACCCATTCCAACTCCTTTTTCATGAGTTTATTTGCTTTTTGTATTTCTACATCAAAATTGGTTTCTCTTTCTTCTCTCTTTTGTAAAAAGAAGGAGTAATTTCCTTTATGGTGGTAAAGTTGTCCATTTTCAAGTTCTAAGATATGGTTACAAACATTTTCCAGGAAATATCTGTCGTGGGTAACCATTAGTAGTGTTATTTTCTGTTGAGAAAGGTATTTTTCGAGCCACTCTATCATTTCTACATCTAGATGATTAGTTGGTTCATCTAATAATAAGATGTCTGCCTCATCAATTAACAAAAGAGACAAAGCCAGTCTTTTCTTTTGACCTCCAGATAAATCCCCAACTTTCTGATTTAAATCTGAAAATTTGAATTTACTAAGTATTTGCTCTATTCTTCTTTTGTAATCCCATGCAGAATACTGATCCATTAGTACAGTCAACTCCTCTAATTGCCTTTGGTTTACTTTAGAAAAATCTTCTGTTTGCCTTGCTACTGCTTTTTCGTACTCTACAATTAGTTTACTTACTCTACTTTGTGCGCTATCTACTAATTGCTGAATAGAAAGATTTTCATCAAAATCTGAATCTTGAGATAGATAACCTACTTCTACACCTTTACGAAACACCACTTCTCCTGATGAGGAAACGTCTTTTCCGGTAATAATTTTAAGCAAAGAAGATTTACCTGTACCGTTATTAGCAATAAGAGCCATCTTATCTCCTTTGCTAAGTCCGAAACTTAAATCTTCAAATAAAATACGAGCACCATAATCTTTGGATAACTTTTCAACTGAAAGTAAATTCATAAAGGCAAAAGTAAAGAAAAAAATAGAAGAAGAAATTCTTAATCTACTCTACAATTATTTCCTTCTTCTGTTTGCTCCTTTATCTCCCCTACTTTTCGGTTTCTTGTATTTAACTCTTCTTTCTTTTCTCCACTTATCCCTATCGTTTATCTTTAGGTTTTTCTCTTTCTTCTCATGAAAAGCTGGGTTTTTCTCTACTTTTTTTACATTTCTATAAAAATTCTTACCGTTTGACTTATGTTCTTCCTCCGTTAACTGCTGAATTATCTGTACTTGATCTGGAATATTTAATTCCGGAATTTTATACTGCATTAAATCTTCAATATATGTTTTATATTTTTCTTCTCTTTCAGTAAAAAAGAGAATTGATTTACCCTTTTCTTCTGCTCTTCCAGTTCTACCAATTCTGTGTATGTAGTTTTCTGCATATATTGGTGTGTCAAAATTAATAACATGAGAAATTTTATCTAAATCTAATCCTCTAGCAATAATATCTGTTGCTACTAATATCCTACAACTTCCTTCATCATATCTCTTTATAGATTTAAACCTATAATTCTGAGATTTATTAGAATGAATTACTGCAATATCCGACACAAAAAACTCTTCTAAAGAATCAAATAATCGATCGGCAATCTTTTTAGAAGAAACAAATATTACAACCTTCTTCATTTCCTCCTTATCTCTCAATAAATGACTTAATAAATTTACTTTAGTGTAATAATTCGGAACACTATATTTAGTTTGAGATATATTATCTAAAGGAGTACCACTTAATGCTATTTGAATTCTTTCGTACCTGATAAAAGATGAAGAAATTAATAAATCTACTTCTTCCGTCATAGTTGCAGAGAACATGATATTTTGTCTTTTATCTTGTAGCAACTCAAATATATTAATAAGCTGAGGACGGAAACCTAAATCTAACATTACATCTACTTCATCAATAACTAATTTTTTAATACCCTTTAGTTGAACCGCCCTACATAAAGCCAAATCATATAATCTACCAGGTGTTGCAACAACAATATCTGCTCCATCTTGCAACATTATTTTCTGAGTATTCATGTTTGTACCACCATAAACTCCAATAATTCTACACGTTATGTATTCTGTTAAACTTTCAAGAGTGCCCACAACTTGATCTACTAATTCTCGGGTAGGAACTAAAATAAGTATTCTTGGATTACTCTGATTCGAATAACTTAATTCCTGCAATAAAGGTAAACAATAAGCAATAGTTTTTCCTGTACCGGTTTGCGCAATACCAACTAGATCTATACCACTAAGTATTTTAGAATAACTTTCTTCCTGGATAGGAGTCTGTTTTGTAAACCCTAAATCAGAAATAGCATTTTGTAATTGTTTATTTAAATTTATTTCAGAAAAATCACTCATAAGGAATTATAAATATTACAAAAATAGAAAGAAGATTTCTCTAATTCTTATTCCGCAACTAATTTCTTGGGTCTTATTTACTCTATGGTTACCTTCTTAATGACACTTCCATCATCATAAATATAAAAATATGTATTATTAGAGGTAGGTATTGATTCTCTTCCCAGAATATCTAAAATTCTTAAAAGTTTTTTATCATTATATGAATCAACTATATTTGTTGAAACATATTCACAAGGGATATCTAGTTGTATATTATAATAAAAATAATAATATCCAGGCTGACTAGCACTAGAACCTGTTATTGACATTACAGAACTAATATTATATGGATATGAAGCTCCTTGATCGTTTCTAAAAAGACCACTATTTCCAGAGGATATTCCAAGTTGAAGGCCATTAGAAATAGGTGTTTCAAAATTTAACTGAAGTGTTTGATTTCCAGCTGAAACAAAATGAGTTGTATCATCAAGTACAATACCATTACTATTTCTTAATTCAAATGTAATTAATTTTGGACTTTCAGCATAAAACTCTGCTGATTTAATGTTAAAATTTGTATAAGAATCAAAAATCAAATGTTGATCTCCATTAAAATAATCTCCAGAATTAAATGAGTTATTTAACTCACCACCAAATAGAGTAGATATATTAGCTAAAGGATTAAAATTAGACGCATTGGAATCTTGACAACCTAATATTGGTAATGAATTATCAATATTCAAAACCGCATCTAAATATGTGATTTGACCATTTACCATTATAGCTTGAAGAGTGTCTGAAATATATCCAAACTTTGAAAAAACAACATCATAAACTCCAGAATCTGCATTACCAGTGGTATAACTTCCTAAAATATCTGTACTTGAGAGATTTGGAATAACAGTATTTAAAATAACAACATTAACACCAGATATTATTTGATTATTCAAATCTGTAACATTACCTTGTAAGTAACACGCTTGAGAAAATCCTCTTTCAAGTAATAACAATCTTCCATTTCCATTGCTAGCAGAATTTATATCTGAAGAAATAATAAGTCCAGAAGGAAGGTAAGGAAATGTTCCCCAGCAACCATCAAAACCATTACCGCTACCTAAATATGAATCATAATTCGCTACTTCAACTAAATTATTAGGAAAAGTTGCATCATGAACAACAGTTCCATCTCTATACCAAGAAGTTACAAGAAAATTACCATCAACATGAGTATTATGTGGAACTGAATTTGATTCAGGATTAGATTGTATCCTGTCAACTTCTTGAATATTATTCATATCAGTAATATCATATGCTCCAATGTATGAATCAGCTTGTTCATCAGTAGTAAACACAAAATCACCATCATCTGAAACCCAAATATTGTGAGTAAATTGATTTGGAGTTGGATGATGACCTAAAACTTGAGGATTTGATTTATTAGAAACATCAACTGAGTAAAATTCTCCTTCGTAAATACATCCAGCCCATAGGGTATCACCTCTAACCATACCATCATGAATATAGTAATCATCCCATGTACCTAAATAAGAAGGGCTCATAGGATTTGTTGTAACATCTAAAAAAATAACACCACCATTTCCTTCATCAGATCCAAAAATATAAGCAACTCCATTTTCATCCATGTATATATTATGAGCCGTATTAAAAAAGTTTGTAAAATTTACATATGTTTGACCTGTTAGATCATTTAAATCTACAATAAGTAATCCATCGCCACCTTCATTGATTACATATGCGTAATTTTCCCATGTTTTAATATCTCTCCATGTGGTGTTAGCTCCAGGAATAAAGAAAACTTCAGTTGGATTTTGAGGATCTGACAATTCAACTACGGAAAATCCTGTATTTAAACCAACTAGTGCGTACTCAACTCCGGTAGATGTATTTCTCCATCCCCAAATATCAGAACCTTCACTATCATAACTCAATCCATTCCAATCAAATTCACCAACCAAATTTAAGTTATAATTAGACTGAGAATAGACTAAAAAAGGTAAAAAAATTAAGGTGATCAAGATTTTTTTTATCATAATTTTATTTTTGGCAAATTTAAATATAAAAAGTTATATAATAGGAAAAAGTCCATGTTTTATAAATCAAGTGTTATTTGTTGTGCTCCTTCGTCTGAAATATTGGGATTTTTAGTGGTTTCTTTTGTTTTATCAATCTTTTTCTCAATAATTTTTTCTAATTCAACAGATTCAATTATTGAATTTTCATCTAAGTTAGTATTTGTGGTTTTTGACTGAATATCCTCACCAATTCCTGATATTTCTTGTTCTTCATAAGGTAAGGATTTTAACCAATTCATTTTTTTGACTTTTTTGTTTGTTAACTTATTACCTAAAGATTTCCATCCTTTTATCGATATAAATTCCTCTAAATCAATCTTTTCTGACTTTCTTTCTTTTCCTTTTTCTTTTACAAAAACCACCTCAACCATAGGTCTGAAATCAGTTGAAACTAATTTCAATTCAGAATCTTTATGGTCACCAATAAATGAATATTTGCCCTCAGAAATATCGGTAGTTAAAAATCTCTTCACAAAATAAGATTGTTTGTTTCCATTATAATATATAACTGAAACTGGTTTTTTAGAATTTAACTTTTCTAAAACAATCATATCATCATCAAAATGAGTAGCAAGTTCAGTGTTTAAAAGTTGAATTTCTCCTTTCTGATTTATAGTAAGNAANCTNTCTTCTGCTTGAAATTCTCCTAGTAATTCTCCTCTTTCTTCTACATTTAATCTTTTTATAGTGTCATCNAACCAAATTTTACGAGCAGAAAGGGTAGATACTCCTTCTGATTTTAATTCGATATTCTTAATAGGATTNTTGGTTAAAATATTTCCTCCAGAACTTCTTCCTTTTATAGCNATATCTGAAAAATCAGCATCAAACCTTAATTTTTTNAGTTTNTGNAATGCTCTTAAATTTACAGCAACNACCTCNGCNTCTCCATTTGGATTAGATGTAAAGTACAAAACTTTACTTCCNTTTTCNGTTTTACACAAACTATANTCTTTATTTCTNGTNACNCCTGTTACNGAGAACCTTTTAATATAATTGANAGATTTACCNCCATCTTTATANATCATATTATACACTGTTCTNTTGTCTTTCTTTTTAAANACTGCACAATGTATAATATCCTTNCCCATAAAAACCTTAGANCCTACTTTNGANACCATAAATGTACCATCCTTTTTAAATGCAATTATATCATCAATATCNGAGCAATCTGAAACAAATTCGTCTTTTCGCAAANTAGTACCAATAAANCCTTCTNCTCTATTTACATAAAGTCTTTTGTTAGCTACNACNACCTTACTTGCCACAATATTCTCAAACGTTTTTATCTCTGTTTTTCGTTNCCTTCCTTTACCGTATTTTGNTTTTANTTCTTTAAAATAATTTATAGCATAGTCTACCAAATTANNNAAACTATGTTTTATTTCTTTNATTTTTTCNTCTAATTTNAGTAACTCTTCTTCTGATTTATTTAAGTCNAACTTGGTAATTCTNTTTATTTTTATCTCAGTAAGCCTTAGAACATCTTCATTAGTTACCTCTCTNAGCAAATGAGATATGTNTGGTTTTAANCCTTTATGAATNGTGGATATNACNATNTCCCAATCTTCTAATTCCTCTATCTGATGATAAATTCTGTTTTCAATAAAAATACGTTCTANAGAAGCNAAATGCCATTTTTCTTGTAACTCTTGTAGATTNATTTCTAGTTCTTTTTNTAATAANTCTANAGTATGTTNAGTAGATANTTGTAACATTTCTGAAACTCCAATAAACTGAGGCTTATCATTATCTATAACACANGCAAGAGGNGAAATAGAAAGTTCACAATCTGTAAAACTATAAAGNGCATCTATAGTTTTATCTGGAGAAATNCCTGNTGGNAATGTAATTGCAATTTCTACATTTTCAGAGGTATTNTCTTCAACTTTCTTTATTTTTATTTTACCNTTATCATTTGCTTTTAAAATAGAGTTAATCAAGCTTGTAGTAGTCGTAGAAAAAGGAATCTCTGTTATATGTAAGGTNTTCTTATCAATCTGAGANATTCTTGATCTAATCCTAACCTTCCCTCCTCTTTTCCCNTCATTATAGTCTGAAAAATCNGCCATCCCTCCCGACTGAAAATCAGGAAAAATTCTTGGTNTTACNCCTTTAAGAATTTTTANAGAAGCNTCTATTAATTCNTTNAAATTATGTGGCATTATNTTAGTAGAAAGACCAACCGCAATACCTTCTACNCCATGCANTAACAANAATGGAAACTTAATTGGAAGNGTTACAGGTTCTTTTCCTCTACCNTCATATGATGAAATCCATTCTGTAATCTTATTATTAAAGACAACNTCTAAAGCNAACTTAGTAAGNCTNACNTCAATATATCNAGGAGCNGCCGCTCTATCTCCAGTAGNAATATTACCCCAATTNCCTTGCATNTCTAGNAATAGATTCTTATTNCCTATCTGAACCATAGCNTCNCCAATAGAAGCATCTCCATGAGGATGGTATTTCATAGTGTGTCCTATTACATTTGCTACTTTATGATATCTTCCNTCATCTAATTGTTTAAGAGAATGAAGAATTCTTCTTTGTACAGGTTTAAGTCCATCCTGGATATAAGGAACNGANCGCTCTAAAATAACATAAGAGGCATAATCNANAAACCANNTTTTGTACATTCCTGAAACATGNATNACATTTTCTTGNTGTTCCGAATGGCTATCNTGTTCTATATNTTGTTCTTCTGACATTCGTTTGTCTTAATTATGTTNTTATGTAATAAAANTTGNTTCATTCTAAATTTCAATATCTCCCTCNANCCTTAAATTTTCAATAATAAACTTTTGTCTATCAGGAGTNTTTTTTCCCATAAAAAANCCTAATATCTCTTGAATTTTTGATTCCTTTCCTAATATTACAGGATCTAATCTCATATCCTTTCCNATAAAGTNTTTAAATTCATTTGGTGAAATTTCTCCTAATCCTTTAAATCTAGTAATTTCTGGNGATTTTCCAATCTTATCTATTGCTTCTTNTTTTTCTTCATTAGAATAACAATAGAANGTTTCTTTTTTGTTTCTGACTCTAAATAGCGGAGTTTCTAGTACATAAACNTGACCTTCTTTTACAAGTTCAGGAAAGAATTGNAANAAGAAAGTAATTAGNAATAACCTAATNTGCATTCCATCNACATCAGCATCTGTTGCAATAACTATCTTATTATACCTGAGNTCATCAATACCTTGTTCAATATTAAGNGCNGCTTGTAATAAATTAAATTCTTCATTNTCGTATACTANTTTNTTAGAAAGTCCAAAAGAATTTAANGGTTTACCTCTTAACGAAAANACTGCTTGAGTTTTTATGTCTCTAGTTTTAGTTATAGANCCAGAAGCAGAATCTCCTTCTGTAATAAAAATAGTAGTTTCATATCGTTCTTCTTTTTTTAANTCATTATAATGNACTCTACAATCCCTAAGTTTTTTGTTATGAAGATTTGCTTTTTTNGCACGTTCTTTAGCGAGTTTTTTNACNCCAGCCATAGCCTTTCTTTCATGCTCAGCTTGNTTTATCTTCTTNTCTATNATTTCNGCAACATTAGTGTTTCGATGNAGATAATTATCTAANTCCCNCTTTAAAAAATCATTNANATATGAACGAACAGTAACTCCATCTGGTTCCATCTCTGAAGATCCTAATTTAGTTTTGGTTTGTGACTCAAATACTGGTTCAATAATCTTAATACTGATAGCTGCATTTATCGCTTGCCGTATATCGGAAGGATCGTAATTTTTCCCGAAATATTCTCTAATTGTCTTAACTAAAGCCTCTCTAAAAGATAACTGATGAGTTCCTCCTTGTACAGTATGTTGTCCATTTACAAAGGAGTAATACTGTTCGGAATATTGATTTTTACAATGAGTGATTGCTACTTCTATATCCTCTCCTTTTAAATGAATAATAGGATACAGCATTTCAGCTTCTGTATTTTGATCCAATAGGTCAAACAGTCCATTTTCTGAATAAAATTTTTCTCCGTTATAAATTATTGTTAAACCAGGGTTTAGGTAACAATAATTCCACATCATTTTCTCAATATACTCGTTTAAAAAGCGATACTTTCCAAATAAATCTACATCTGGAATAAAACTTACTTTAGTACCTTTTCTGGAGGTGTTTTCTTGTATATCTTCATCATTTACAACACTCCCCTTTTCAAACTCTACAAATTTACTTTTACCATCTCTTATAGATCGAATACAAAAATAAGATGAAAGTGCATTTGCTGCTTTGGTTCCTACTCCATTAAGTCCTACCGATTTCTTAAATACCTTAGAATCGTATTTCGCACCTGTATTTATTTTAGAAACACAATCAATAACTTTTCCTAAGGGTATCCCTCTACCATAATCTCTAACAGAAACTTTATTGTTTTTAACAGAAACCTCTATTGTTTTTCCATTCCCCATCACAAACTCATCTATGGAGTTATCAATAACTTCTTTAAGTAAAATATACACTCCATCATCTGGTGAAGAGCCATTTCCCATTTTACCAATATACATACCTGGTCGTAAACGGATATGTTCTTTCCAATCTAACGACCGAATACTATCTTCATTATATTCCTCTTGTGCCATTTAAAGTATATTATTAATTTCTACTACTTAAAAAAAGTAGATAGCAAATATAACATACTCCTATTTTAATTTATGAAATTTGAATAATTTAGAAATCGTGTTATCAACATTTTTTCAACCAAGAAAATCAGAGGGACTTTACACGTTAAATAAGAAATGCATTACATCTCCATCCTCTACAACATAATCCTTTCCTTGAACCTTCATTTTTCCAGATTCCTTACACGCAAGCTCAGATTCTAAACTATTAAAATCAGAGTAAGAGATAACTTCTGCTCTAATAAATCCTTTTTCGAAATCAGTATGTATTACTCCTGCAGCTTGAGGAGCCTTCATTCCTTTTGTAATGGTCCAAGCTCTAACTTCTTTTTTTCCTGCAGTAAAATAAGTTTGTAAATTCAATAGTTTGTAGGTAGCTTGTATTAAATGATGAACGCCAGGCTTATCTAATCCCATTTCTTCCAAAAAAATTTGTCGCTCTTCTAAGTCCTCCAATTCTGTAATTTCAGACTCTATAGCAGTTGCAATTAGTAATATTTCAGCATCTTCTGTTTTCACTGCTTCTCTAACTGCATCTACATGTATGTTTCCTGATTTCATTGCGTTTTCATCCACATTACAAACATACAGTATTGGTTTTGAAGTTAGTAAATGTAAGTCCTCTACCGCCTCCAAATCACTTTCGTTTGTATCCAAACTACGAGCAGAATTACCTCCCTCCAAATGATAAATATATTTCTCCAAACTTGCAATAATCTTTTGAGCATCCTTATTTCCAGAATTAGCAATTTTTAAGTGTTTTTCTCTTTTCTTTTCTAGTGTTTCTAAATCTTTTATTCGCAACTCAAAATCAATAGTTTCTTTGTCTCTAACCGGATCTATAGTTCCATCAACATGCACAATATTATCATTCTCAAAACACCTTAAAACATGAATAATAGCATTGGTTTCACGGATGTTTGCTAAGAATTTATTTCCTAAACCCTCTCCTTTACTTGCTCCTTTTACAAGACCGGCAATATCTACAATCTCTACTGTTGTAGGTTGAACTTTTTCAGGATCTACCAATTCTGCTAATCTATTTAATCTATCGTCCGGAACGGTAATTACCCCCACATTTGGCTCTATGGTACAAAAAGGATAATTAGCTGATTGTGCTTTTGCTTTTGATAAACAATTAAAAAGAGTAGATTTACCTACATTTGGTAAACCAACTATACCACATTGTAATGCCATAAATTCTATTTTTTAGGTCGGCAAATATAAGTATTCTAAAATCATAAATAATGAACTAAAATTATTATTAGAATTATCAACAATACGTTAATAAAATAGCGTTCAATCCATATATTTAAATTCCATTTTTCCTCTCTATTAATTTATATTTGCTTCTCATTTTAAAACATACATTAAATGACAGATATTCCACATTTAGAGAATATAACAACTCAAGTAAGAAGAGATATTGTACGAATGGTACATGCTAACAGCTCTGGTCACCCAGGTGGTAGTTTGGGATGTTCAGAATTATTAGTTGCATTATATTTTAAAATCATGAACCATAACAAAGATTTTTGTATGGATGGAATTGGGGAGGATATCTTTTACCTTTCCAATGGTCATATTTCTCCAGTTTGGTATTCTGTACTTGCTAGAAGTGGTTATTTTCCAGTTTCTGAACTTTCTACCTTCCGAAAAATAAATAGTAGACTACAAGGACATCCTGCAACTCATGAAAGATTAGAAGGAATCAGAATAGCTTCTGGTAGTTTAGGTCAGGGACTTTCAGTTGCTATAGGAACATGTTTGGCAAAAAAACTAAATAATGACAACTCCATTGTTTATACCTTACATGGAGATGGAGAATTACAAGAAGGTCAAAATTGGGAAGCTATTATGTATGCTTCTGCTAATAAAGTAGATAACATTATCGCTACTATTGATTACAATAAAAAACAAATTGACGGAAGCTTAGATAATGTTTTGAATATGGGAGATTTAAAAGCAAAATTCGAATCTTTTGGATGGATGGTTTTTGAAGAAGAAAGAGGAAACGATATGGAATCTGTATTAAATGTATTGAATGCTGCCAAAGCAGAAACAAAGAAAGGAAAACCAATTGTAATTTTACTATATACAGAGATGGGGAACGGAGTAGATTTCATGATGGGGACACATAAATGGCACGGTTCTGCACCAAATGACGAACAATTAGAAATTGCATTAAATCAGAATGAAGAAACTTTAGGAGATTACTAATATTATATCAGGATTTATTATGGAAATGAAAGATACAAGATCAGGGTTTGGGGCTGGATTAACAGAACTAGGAAAAACGAATGAAAATGTAGTAGCACTTTGTGCTGATTTAACAGGATCTCTTAAAATGGGAGATTTTGCAAATAATCACCCAGATAGATTTTTTCAAATTGGTATAGCAGAAGCAAATATGATAGGAATAGCAGCTGGACTAACGGTTGGAGGTAAAATTCCTTTTACTGGTACTTTTGCGAACTTCTCTACTGCTAGGGTATACGACCAAATCAGGCAATCTGTATCTTATTCTGGGAAAAATGTAAAAATTTGCGCATCTCACGCGGGACTTACACTTGGTGAAGATGGTGCTACACACCAAACATTAGAAGATATTGGAATGATGAAAATGCTCCCTAATATGATAGTTATTAACACTTGTGATTTCAACCAAACAAAAGCTGCAACTATTGCCATAGCTGATTATGAAGGGCCTGTTTATTTAAGATTTGGAAGACCTAAAGTTCCTAATTTCACTCCAGAAAATCAGAAATTTGAAATTGGGAAAGCTATTCATTTAGAAGAAGGAGGAGATGTGAGTGTTTTTGCGACAGGACATTTAGTATGGCCCGCATTAGAAGCTGCTCAATCACTTAAAGAAGAAGGAATATCTGTAGAAGTAATTAATATACACACCATAAAACCATTAGACAAAGATGCAATCTTAGAATCTGTAAGAAAAACAAAATGTGTTGTTACTGCAGAGGAACACCAAATGAATGGAGGACTAGGAGATAGTATCGCTCAACTACTTAGTAGAGAATTACCAACTGCTCTAGAAATGGTAGCGGTAAATGACAGTTATGGAGAAAGTGGAGCTCCTATGAAACTAATGGAAAAATATGGACTAACTTCTAAAGACATCATAAATTCTGTTAAAAAAGCAATAGACAGAAAATAATGTCCACTTCCAAAGATATATTTAAAAAACACCAAGCACAAACCTTCCCATTTCCATCTTGTTTAGAAGTAGCATCTGCAAAAGGAAGTTATATCACAGATGTAAATGGAAAACAATATCTGGATTTTATTGCGGGAGTTTCTGCAAATACACTAGGTCACTCACACCCCATCATCAATAATGCGTTAAAAGAACAATTAGAAAAATACAGTCATGTTATGGTATATGGAGAATATATTCAATCTCCACAATATAAATTAGCACATCTTTTATCCGAAAATCTTCCTGAAAAATTAAACACCACATACTTTGTTAATTCTGGAGCAGAAGCGGTTGAAGGAGCTATGAAACTTGCAAAAAGAGTAACGAGAAGAGCAGAAATAATTTCCTGTAAAGACTCCTATCACGGATCCACACATGGAGCACTTTCCATCATGGGAAATGAAGAACAAAAAGCAAGTTATCGTCCTTTATTACCAAATTGTCATACAATTACATATAACTCAGTCGAGAGTATTAACAAAATATCCAATAAAACTGCTGCAGTTATATTAGAGATAGTACAAGGAGGAACGGGATTTATTACTCCAAAAAATAACTTCTTACAGAAAATAAGAGAAAGGTGTAATAAAACAGGAACACTCCTAATTTTTGATGAAATACAAACATGCTTTGGAAGATTGGGAACTCTTTTTGGGTTTGAGAAATATGATGTTTTACCAGATATTTTGTGTATTGCAAAAGGAATGGGAGCAGGAATGCCAATTGGAGCATTTATCTCTTCTTATGAATTAATGAACTTATTGACTTTTGAACCAAGTTTAGGACACATTACAACCTTTGGAGGACATCCAGTAAATTGTGCGGCTAGTCTTGCTTGTTTACAACATTTACTTAATTCGGAAATAATGAAAGAAATTGAGAAAAAGGAAGAAGTGTTCCGAACTCATTTAACACATCCAAAAATAAAAGAAATTAGAGGAGAAGGACTTATACTTTCTGTAGAACTTGAAGATGAAGGACTTACTAAAAAAGTAGTAGAACAATCCTTGCAAAATGGACTCATCTTATTCTACTTTTTGTTTACTAAAACTTCTTTTAGGATTACTCCACCTTTAACTATATCTGAAGATGAAATAATAAAAGGTTGTCAAATAATTACTGAAATTTTAAATAAATATTAGTATATTTAAGTATGTATCTCTAGTTTCCATTGTTTTTATTATTTAGCATAGGTACAAACACAAATTCTCCATGAGTTGTAATTCGTGATTCTGTTTCTGACATCTTTTCTATTAAATGCATCACTTGTACATCTCCACTTCCTATTGGAGCAACCATTCTTCCTCCAACTTTTAATTGTAAAATTAAATCTTCAGGTATTTTTGGAGCTCCACAAGTAACTATAATTTTATCAAACGGAGCAAACTTACTTAAACCTTTATATCCATCGCCATAATAAAAGTTACAATTGTACCCTAATTGAGGTAAAAAATCCTTTGTCTTTTTAAAAAGATCTTTTTGTCTTTCTATAGTATATACATTTGCCTCCATACCAATTAATACTGCTGACTGATATCCAGAACCTGTTCCTACTTCTAATACTTTTTCATAAGGGTTTATCTCTAAGAGTTGGGTCTGAAAAGCTACTGTATAGGGTTGCGAAATAGTCTGTCCACTACCTATAGGAAATGCCTTGTCTTGATATGCAAACTGAATAAAAGCATTGTCTAAAAACTGGTGTCTTGGTATCTGATTTATCATTTCCAGAACCTTTTCATTTCTAATTCCTTTTTCTCTTAAATTATCTACTAATATTTTCCTCAGTCCTTTATGCCTAAAAGTATCCTTCATTTTATAGTATTACAGATAATAAATTTATATTTTCGCAATTATATTAAACATACCACAAATAAATAATAAAAAAACAAGTAATCATATACATGTATAAATTTAAAAATACACACTTCTTTGTTAATATTAAAAAGAAATGTATTATCTCAT
>NZWX01000025.1 GCA_002697625.1 Flavobacteriales bacterium | reverse complement strand
TTCTCATATAATTCTACAGCACCCGTTTTTCTGTTTAATTCTGAAAGTTGATGTTGTATACGAATATATTGTGTTTTATACTTTTCCCTGGTATCATTGCGTTTAGCTCTGTTAATTTGTTGCTGTTTAGCGATCGATCTTTTATAAAGTTTGTCAACCATTTTTAAATGTTTCATTTGCGTATTATCCGGAAACCGCATTTTATAATATACACCTATTTTTTATTTTATAACCCTTCTCTAAAAAAATTATACTAATAATATAAATATGATAACGATCAAATCGTTATTTATATTATTAGGGTTTGGATTTTTGATCAGTAACAAATCTGAATCTACAATGGACGATTTTAGGGGTCGAGATAAAATACCGTCCACACTACGTATCCACCCGAATAACGAAGACTAATATAAATTAATAATTTTCTAAACCATAACTTCCAAATAAGTTTTTACTTGAAGTTTCATTAAATTCTCTTAACATGGCATTAATATTTCTTTCTTGTTTATTCTTCTTAGCTTGTTCTGTAATTTTCTTGGCTCTAAATTCCGCAAAATGGAGACTTTTTGAAATTTTATTATTTTCTGTTTTCGTATTTTTTTCGTTATTAGATTTTTTAATTTCACTGGTCAGTTTTGTATTCTTATTGTACTGTTTCACTTTTTCTAAATTTCCACCTTTAGTATTCGCCCACGTTACGGTTCGTTTCGGCTTTTTAGACTTTTTAGGCGTCACGAGCTTAACAGCTTGTCCCATTTTCAATTTCTTTTTAGAAGGGGATTCTAGACTTTTTTTCTTTCTACTAAAAGGAAAAGCCATATCTAGTATACCCTGAGATTTTACTTACCAGCGCACATGCTGCAATAATTTTCGGTTTTCAAGGAAACCTTGCTACTTACTTTCTGCTGTATCCTGTATTTAGCATCTACATCGTAAGTGTATACGATCATCGCTAAGAAAAGTATTCCTAAAAATACGTATGTATTATCCATTTTTATATAATACATACATTAAAATTCAGAAACGAGACTAACAATTGATCCAGAATCGGAATCAGAATCAGAATCACCAAAGTCCGGTTCGTATTCAGTATCAGACGGATCTACAGTCGCATACATACCATTTTTTAATTGTTCGAATAAACCCGTATCGTCTAAACACGTTGTATCATAAAATCCCGAAATGGATTCCCTTGGTACAGTCTCTAATTCTTCGCTAAATTTCCAAGTTTCGTACCCGTGATATTCTAGTGTAGATATTTGAAGTTCGGTACCCAAATCTTTTATTATCCTAGCTATACACTTTGTTCCATCATCGTATTCAATATCAACGATTTGTCGTTCCATTGATTTTTCTTTATTAAAGTTTTTATTCTTAAAGTATATTAATATGCGTGAAGTTCTAAAAAATCGGGTTATAGGCGAAAAAGATGCAGTTATGTTTGATATCGACGATACACTTATTTTTACATCAGGCGTTGCAAATGTAGAAATGATTCAATTGTTATATTATGCAAGAAATTTAGGGTACAAAATTGTTATAATAACAGCTAGGCCTACAAACGAATTAACCGCTACAATCACGAAAATACAATTACAGAAATATAAAATACCTTACGACTTTCTTTACATAACACCCGCAGAAAATAAAGGTAATGTAAAAGTTCAAACGGGATTAAATTATATATTGTCCGTGGGTGATCAAGAAACCGATCTTACAAACACGCTACACGCAATAAAAATTCATATCAATTAGGATTTCCATCTTCTATTACACGTATGACACGTAATAAAAACCGTCATAGGTTCATCCGCACTACGCGTTTGCATCTGATAGAATGTAGTCTTATACCCCCTACATTTAGCACACCTAAATAAACCTTTATAATCCTTATCGTGCATATAGTTAGCAGCGTGTAATTTTTTCATTTCTATATCAGCTATTTGTTCAGACATTTTTGCACACGGNCCATCGGGCCATAACCCTTGAGGAGACAAATTAATAACAGCACCAGTTTTTAATTCACCNCCTAAAATACGATCCTTAAGATTAGACGAATTTTTTAAATTATACATAATACTCAAAAACTTATGCTTATATCTCTGTACATGATTACGGTTATTTTCAGCAGGTATATCCCCGAGCTCCTTACTTCTTCTATACGCCCAATTAAACGTATGTATTTCAAGGTTTTTGACGATGTTATGGTCGAGATCTAAACCCATAACATCAGCATATTTTTCCCTTGCATATTCTCTAGATAACATTATTTATTAATTAAATTATAGAATTTAATATCTACTTAGGTGAGGCATTTTAGTCTTTTTGCATTCACCAAACGATTCAGGTGAACATTTTTTAAAAGGATCGGCAACACGTTTAGAATTTATAGTATCTCCGTATGGTTTATCGAGAAATACTCTATACAACTCGTTACGATCGAGTATTATGTATACTATCATGAGTGCTATAAATAAAGTAAAGAACTTGTTCATTTATTAAAAGACAACTTTTTTTTATTCACCTAAACTAGATGACCCGTGTTGTTTTAATAAACGAAAGGCGTAACGATATACACGAAATAAGTGTCGATATATCACCAAGTAAAAATGAAATATACAAAATACTAAGAGGTAAAGCAAGTTTTCTAGGACAATGGCCTGATGAACAGGTTGTTATAGTTAAATGCGAACCCGAAGATTCTCCATTTGAATTAACATTAAACCAAAATAGATTACCTCGACCTTTCACAAATATGATTGTTTTTGGAAGAATACTACTGATACGTATGGATGAAGACGCAGAACCACAAAATTTTACACTAAAGGAATATCACAAAATGACACAATTGACGCGACCAAGAACACGATCATCTTCTAATCTAATCAGCAGACCCCTTAGTAGGAACAAAAGCTACTCCTCTCAAGACAGCTTGGGAATACTTCATACACAGTTGGAAATGTGATTGCGCCCATTCCATCGGATTTTTCATTTTAATACCAAACGGGTTGTTATTTACATTTGACATGAAATCAACAACACCATATTTTTCCGGATTAGATGCTTTACTCATGGAAATATCTATATCTTTTAACCATAAAACGTGTTCTTTGTTTGTAGGATCAAATTCTTTAACAAAGGACATTTATGTTATATACTTACACATTCTTTAACCTTGTATCTAATCTCGATTTATAATACTTATCGTCTACCTCACCATCTATTTTTTGTCCAGTTATAGTTATTCGTAATAAATCATCGTTATACTCAAAATTATGACAATAAAAAAAATTAACACCGGTTCGAGTTGTCATTTCATCGAGTTGACTCTTTACCATTTGTTCCGTGAAAACATATTCCCTTATGTTTTCAGGTGTTCTTCTCTTAATATGTCTATCTGGATCTATACGGGAAACAGGTTTTTCCATATTCATATCCGGCCATACACCATAATTCGAACGATATTTACTCATATAATCGATACAATTATTAGCGATGTTTCTTTTACTAAAACAAATTATACGTGGTGTACCCTCTGGATCTGTTATCGTGGTATAACTACGAAAACCTCTAATACCTATGAAATGGAATTTCATAATATATATTAACATTAAATCCTTATACTTCATCCAAAGACCTATCTGGTTCTGGTGTTGCATTAAATGATCTATCCAACTGTTTTCTAGACACTTCCATGTTATGTTTAGTCATTTCTACACCTATATCTAATCCACCTGTAGCATTTGTTTCATATAACCATTGTCTCATTAAACCATCTCTATTTGCCATTATTCTATTTGCAAGTTCAGTTTTTCCTTCATCATATAAAGCTTCTATAAAAGCATCACCTGAACTTGGTTTATTATTATTTGCAAAATCACATAACCAATTGAATTCCAGTTTCATCAAAGATGTATCCAAGGCGTAAACTTGCCCCATCGTATACTGTACAGATCTAAACGTAAAATATTTTACCAACATGGAATTAACATCTTCAAACGTTTGGTCAGAATAGTCTGAATCAGACGTATTTCTAATTATCTTATTTCTTTTACTCAATTTTACACGTGGAGATAACAATAAATTTCTGTTTGTTAGTACATGTGCTTTAATCATTATGCTATGTTATATATCAATAAAAAAAACCTTAAGTTATTTTAATCCATGAACTTCCCTAAAACACATGGTCAGTGTAATTATATGCGAATATTACAATCACATAAACCTATTATAGTAGCAACTGGACCAGCCGGTACTGGTAAAACCATGTTTGCGTGCCAACTCGCCACTGAAAATTTAATGAAAAGGGAAATTGAACGATTAGTATTAACACGACCAATTGTTGGTGCAGACGAAGATATGGGATATCTTCCAGGTGAAATGGAAAGAAAGATGGAGCCATGGACAAAACCAATGATAGATGTATTCGAAAACTATTTAACACGGGGTCAACTCGAACACCACGTGCGTATTGAACCATTAGGTTTCATGCGTGGACGAACCTTTGATAATGCATACATAATTGCAGATGAAATGCAAAATAGTACACCTAATCAAATGAAAATGCTATTAACAAGACTTGGTAAAAATACAAAATTGGTAATAACAGGTGATCTAAATCAAAGTGATCTCGGTGATAATAGCGGTCTGTCAGATCTTATAAATAGAATAGATGGCTTAACCCTAAATTATATCGAACATGTCACCATGGAAAATGATGACATCTTACGACACCCTGCTGTTGCCGAAATAATTAAATTATACTAAGATTTTGATACATTCTTCTTTAATTTTTTTACTCTATTCTGGACTTCTTTTACCTTTTTTTCGTATTCAATAAATTCATCTTTATAAATATCCGACCAATCTTTCATCTGTTTGAGTACCTTTTTATTATGAGAATACCATACTATAACCTCTTTGCTGATCTTATCACAAGCTGTGTATTCATCCATAACGGTTTTGGAACAATCTCGGCCCATCTGACAATATTTTAGAATATCTTCAAGCTCAGCCATGTTATCTGTATTAAATGTACTAAGTCCATCAATATGTTCTAATTCTTTATCGAGCATTACTTTATCATGATATTATTTTTTGACTATTATACAATTCCTCCGCTTCTTTTATTCTATAATCTAAATCTGTAGAAGGCCATTGGATGATAAAATCACCTTCCTTCCACTGCCCATCGTGCCCTAGTATATCATTATACTGAGGTCTGTCCTTAAGAAGTGGTATTTTCTTATAATCATACGAATTGAAAACACGTTGAGGTAATATTTTAATAACTCTACCCCATAAAGTACCACCCGCTTTTACACCCTGTTCTGTTAAATGTGTACCAACACATAAATCTTGAATGAGNTGATTTTCAAANANNTACCANTNNCNNTANANTGGNANNCCNGCTATNATNGTATCAAGAAAAGCCTTACCTATAGGTGAATTNTTTATAAACATATTACCACAATTNATACCATTACANTCCGCTGGTATAATAACGTGAACGTTTGTATCTTTGGTACATTCATTTACAATATCTTCCAATTTAATCGTCATGTTAGTTATCATAACATCACAGTCAGTATTAAATATCCACTCACAATCTGGATACTTTTCAAATGCATCTTTNATNGCATACACTTTAGCCCACCCNATNGGNNAATGANNTTCTGGNATAGGAGGATTNCCNGCTCTCATTGGTTTACCANCNACTAATGATTCCGCACAGTCCTCGTAGTGTTTTAATACATACCCATGACGCTCACAATACACTTTCTTATTTTTTAAAACTGTCCAGTCAGCTAAAGGTTTGTATTTTTCATCGTTAACTGATACAACAACATACATTATAATATTAGTGTATTAACTCTTTAAACTATCCTACGTTAACTTAATAAACTAAACACTAACGAATATCTATTTTTTTCACATATATAAGATTCACCAAGCTCAGTTTGATTCGAAATTTCACATGTCGCACCAAACTTCTTAGCCCAATCAGATAACTTCAATTTTTCTGGATATACCAAATTACACTCTTTATCTTTTCTATATCCCGCAACATATTCAAAAACTATACGAGACACGTCTTTTATATCTATAAAATCAAAATACTTATCCTTTTCTATAATAACGTGCCCTTTATCTTTACAAACAGCACTAAATCTTGTAGATAATTCACCCGGACCATAACACCCCCATATTCTCAAACTATATACGTTAGGTATTTGAGCGATACGTTTATCTATTATCCATTTAGAAAGACCATACGGATCATTTGGAGGATTACCACGGAATACCGCACCACTCGAAAAGTAAATAATCTTACCTTTAAAAACACGGACTACATTTTCGAACATGAGTATATTATCTCGCAAAACATCGCTTGTATCTTCTTTTAAACGACTACCACCCACTACTGCACAATGTACAATCACATCAAATTTATTTTTTTCAAAAAATGTTTCAACCGATTTTTGGTCTAACAATACGACTTCTTCGCGTGTAATAGGAATCCATTTATATTGTTGTAAAAAGTACCCCCCTAAAAAACCATTGCATCCTAAAACACCAACTTTCATTTACTTTTATAATAAGTAAATACTTTAAATACTTAAAAACAAACATTGTTATATTTTTATATGGAAAGATTACTAGAACTCACATCAAATAATAATTTGGGTCATCTAAGTAGTACTTTAACAACTTTACCTATTCTTGAATATATTTTTGAAAATAAAAATTTAGAAGATTATGTAGTATTATCAAACGGGCACGCAGGATTAGCACTTTATACAATTTTAGAAAAAATATACGGTCACGATGCCCAGAAAATGTATGAAGATTTTGGAATTCATCCATACAGAGATGTAAAAAGACATGTTTATGCAAGTACAGGTTCATTAGGTTCAGGTATATTATTAGCAACAGGTATGGCATTGGGAAATAAAGATAAACAAATTCACTGTGTAATATCTGACGGAGAATCACACGAAGGTAGTGTTTGGGAGGCACTAAGCTTTATAAATAGAAATAACATACATAATATAACCGTTTATGTTAATATGAACGGATATTGTGCATATGACACTATAGATCAAGAATATCTAAAAACACGACTTGAATCATTTTTACCACGTATAAAAATTTTTAAAACAAAAGTTCCAAGTTTCGATAAAATAGAAGGATTAAAAGGTCATTATCATGTAATATCAAAAGAGGATAAAGATAACATTATTAAATTATTAAATGAAACGACGGGAATTTGTGAACTTATTAATTAATGAAATGAATAAAAATGAAAAAATATTCTTACTAACGGGTGATTTAGGTTTTGGGTTATTTGATGACATAAGAAAAGATTTCCCAAATAGATTTATAAATGTAGGTTCGTGCGAACAATTAATGATAGGATTAGCCGTAGGTCTTTCTTATGAAGGCTGGATACCATTATGTTATTCTATAACACCATTTTTGTTATACAGACCTTTTGAATTTATAAGAAATTACTTGAATCACGAACTAGCTAATGTAAAGTTGGTGGGTGGAGGTAGAGACAAAGATTATAAAAACCTAGGATTTTCTCATTGGGCAGAGGATGACGTCAAAATTATGTCATCTTTAGAAAATATAGAAATTTATAAACCAGAAACAATGTCGACAGAAATTTTTAACGATTTTATTTATAATAATAAACCATCTTATATTAATTTAATAAGATAATTTCATTTAAAGAATATATAACTCTAATTTATAATGCATAAAAAAGTCTGGTATGCCCCTAATAAATTCGAGTCGTATGGCGAAGAAGAAATTAAAGCCGTTGAAGAATGTCTCAGAGACGGTTGGTTAGCCGGGTTTGGTAAACGTTCCGAAGAATTTGAAAAGCGAACGTCTGATCTTTTCGGTAAAAAAATGGGTCTTTTTGTAAACTCAGGAAGTAGTGCTATTTTACTCGCACTCGCCGCACTCGATCTTCCAAAAGGTTCAGAGGTCGTTACACCCGCGTGTGGATTTGCAACCACAGTTGCTCCTATTTTACAACTTGGTTTAGTACCTAAATTTTGTGATGTTGAATTAACAACATATGTACCCGCTCCATGGCAGGTAGTATCCGCGGTAACACACCGAACAAAATGTGTTATTATACCAAATCTTATTGGTAATGTACCGGATTGGGAAGGTATTAGATCAGTTTGCCCAGGAATACCTCTCATAGAGGATTCTGCAGATACAATTACTCGAAATGAATGTACGCACATAAGCACTACAAGTTTTTATGCGAGTCATGTTATTACTGCAGGTGGAGTTGGTGGTATGGTTATGTTCAATAACGAAGAACATTATAAACGTGCACTCATGTTCCGAGATTGGGGGAGAATTGGCGACAATATAGAAGAACCATCAGAAAGATTCAATCATTCTGTCGACGGCATTCCATACGATTGGAAATTTCTATATGGCGTTGCTGGATATCATTTAAAAGCGTGTGAAATGAATGCTGCATTCGGCCTCGCACAACTCGATAAACTCGAAGGATTTTTACAGATCAGGAGAAATATGATAGAAAGGTACACAGAAAACTTAAAAGATTGTTCATATTACACACTTCCAGATGATTCTAAAAAACCAAATTGGCTTGCTATACCTCTCCAATGCGAAGATAGACTTGGTGTTGTAAAATACCTCGAAGAAAATGATGTTCAAACCCGCGTTACTTTTGCAGGAAACATTACTCGTCACCCCGCATTTAGAGAATTTAAACAGGGGTTTGAAAATGCAGATAAAATCATGCGTAATGGTTTCTTACTAGGTGCACATCATGGCATGACCATAGAAGATGTTGACCGCGTGTGTAATTTACTTAAAAATTTTGCTAAAGATAAATAATAATGACTACAGCTCTGGTTACAGGTGGTTGTGGATTTATAGCCTCCAATTTTTTAAATTTAATGAAGGAAAAGTACCCCGAAATTAAATTTATAAACTTAGATAAACTCGATTACTGTTCAAATATACATAACGTAAAACCAGGTGTTTCTACATTTGTAAAGGGTGATATATGTGACGAAGACCTTGTCGGATATTTAATCAAACAATACGATTTTGATACCGTTTTTCATTTTGCCGCCATGAGTCACGTGGATAATTCATTTACCGATCCTAAAAAATTTACTCTAAATAATGCTTTTGGTACACATGTTCTATTAGATAAATTCAGGGAACTTAAACCAGATGTAGAGTTTATACATTTTAGTACAGACGAAGTTTATGGTGAATCAACAACAGGTATACCATTTTCAGAAGATACGGGTGTATTGAGACCAACAAACCCATACGCAGCTTCCAAAGCTGCTGCAGAAATGATAGTTCAATCGTATATAGATTCGTACAAAATGAATATCAAAACAATACGGTGTAATAACGTATACGGTCCAAACCAATACCCAGAAAAACTTATACCTAAATTCAAAAAACTTTTACGCGAAGGAAAAAAATGTACCATACACGGTACTAAAAGTTCTGAAATACAACGCGCTTTCATGCACGTAGAAGACGTTGTAAACGCAGTTGATATAGTATGGAAAAAAGGTGTACCAGGTGAAATTTATAATATCGCTTCGGATGATGAAATATCAGTCATGAACGTCACAAAACTTATGATTAAAACCATAAAAGAGTCGGATGATTATGATAAATACATAACGTATGTTGATGATAGACCGTTTAATGATAGTCGGTATTATATAACATCAGAAAAACTCAAATCGATAGGTTGGGAACAAAAGAAGACAAGACATGATTTAATACACTTTTTAAAGGATTAAAGAATACATTCTTTTTTTAAACATAAATGATTATTTCCTATGCAATATGCGTGTGTAACGAATCAAAAGATCTATTTTCGCTTATTTCTTTTTTATTAAAAGTCAAAGATGATAAAGACGAAATTAATATTTTAGTAGATACCGCACACGTATCGCATTCAGTTAAAAATGTATTGCATCATTTTGAAAACCAAATCGTTACGTGCGAGAGAGAATTTGACGGTAATTTTTCAGATCATAGAAATTTCCATATAACACAGTGTTCGGGTGATTATATATTCATGATTGACCCGGATGAAATGCCTAAAGAATTTTTAATACAAAATTTAAAAAGGCTCATAAAAGATCTCGATGGAGAACTTATCATGGTTCCTAGAATAAATATACAACCAGGTTTTACACAAGAGTGGTTAAATAAATACAAATTTCATACAAATGAACTCGATTGGATAAACTGGCCAGATTACCAAGGACGTGTTTTCAAAAATACTGAAAAAATAAGATGGAGTAAAGGATTGCACGAAGTTGTATCTGGAACAGATAAAGTCGTATATCTAAGAACCGATCCAAAATTAGGATTATGGCACATAAAATCAATAGAAAAACAAGATAATAGATGGGGAAATGCAAAAGATTATAGAACCCCAAAAGGCGATAATTTATACGATAATTTAATGTAATAAAACCACTCATATAACTTTATTTAAAGAAATCAATATCAATAAAATTATATGATTGCCCTAATTACTGGTATAACCGGACAAGATGGTTCATATTTGGCGGAATTATTATTAGAAAAAGGATATAAAGTGTACGGTATAGAAAGAAGATGTTCGTATAATAAAAACCGAATAAATACCATATTAGATCCAAAATATAGTAATCACGCAAATCTCAAAATGATCTATGGTGATATAACTGATGAATCGTGTATTTTTAATATTATCGATAAAATTAGACCAACGGAAGTATACAATTTAGCTGCACAATCGGATGTTGGTTTATCTTTTAAAATGCCTATATACACGTCCGAAGTTGATGGTATGGGTGTATTGAAAATTCTAGAGGCTATTCGTTTAGCGGGTCTAACAAAAACGTGTAAATTTTATCAGGCATCTACATCGGAACTCTACGGTAAAGTAAACGAAACTCCACAAACGGAAAATACACCATTCTATCCACGATCACCATACGGAATAGCTAAGTTAATGGGATATTGGACAACGGTTAATTATAGAGAATCGTATGATATGTTTGCATGTAATGGTATAATGTTTAACCACGAATCACCGAGACGAGGAGAAAACTTTGTGACTCGAAAAATAACACTTGGTGTCGCTAATATTAAAGCAGGTAAACAAAGTTGTTTATATCTAGGTAATCTAGACGCAAAGCGAGATTGGGGACACGCACGGGATTACGTAGAGTGTATGTGGAAAATATTACAACAAGATAAACCAGAGGATTTTGTTATTGCAACAGGTATAACAACAACCGTACGAGAATTTACACAAAAATCATTTAAACGTGCGGGTATAAATTTAATTTTCAAGGGCGAAGGAAAATATGAAATTGGTGTTAAAGAAGAAACGGGTGAGATTTTAGTTCGCGTACACCCGGATTATTTCCGACCCGCAGAAGTTGATCTATTATTAGGCGATCCCACAAAAGCTTTGAAAAAACTTGATTGGAATACAGGTAAGACATCCTTAGATAATCTTATTAACGAAATGGTAGACGAAGATATTAAATACGTATTAAAGAATTAATTTAAATGTAATAATATAAAGATAACATGTGGAAATTGATGGATTGTGCAATAACACAATCTGATAAATTAAAACTTATCGAATTCATATCATCATCAGATATGTATACGTGTGGAAAAAAAGTAGAGGAATTCGAAAATAAATGGAGTGAATGGCTCGGATGTAAACATTCTCTATTCGTGACTTCGGGAAGTACAGCAAATTTACTTCTATTAGCATCGATAAAAGAATTATACAATATACCAAATGGTTCTAAAGTTTTGGTACCTGCGTGTACATGGGTAACAAACGTATCACCAGTTTTTCAAATTGGTTTAGAACCCGTATTTTGCGACATAAATCTCGATAATTACAGTTTCGACACAGACAATTTACCCGATGATGATATTAAAATTGTTTTTATAACACATTTACTTGGTCTCAATGCACCAATGGAAAAAATAAAAAAGAAATACCCAAACGCTATTTTTATAGAAGATATATGCGAATCGCATGGTATTACCGACGAATATGGCAGAAAAAGAGGGAACGGAACAGGTTCTACTTTTAGTTTTTATTACGGTCATCATATGACAACAATAGAAGGTGGTATGATTTCAACAGATAACGATGAACTCTTCCAACTTATGAAACTTAAAAGGAGTCATGGTATGGCGAGACATCTTTTACCCGAAAATTATGAAAAAACAATTTCAAAATACCCTAATATCGATCCCAAATTTCTATTTCTTACAGATGGATACAACTTTAGAAACACGGAACTTAATGCCGTTATTGGTATAGAACAATTAAAAAGACTCGATGAAAGCATTAAAATTCGTAAAAGAAATTACGATCGTTTTATGTTGTTATTATTAAAATACGAAACGTTTTTCCACGTCCCTAGATATGATCCGTATAATAGTTCATTTTCTTTACCATTCGTGTGTAAAGATGCTACTTTTAAATCAAAACTAACGAGTATTCTAGATGAACTTAAAATAGAATACAGACCTATCGTTTCCGGAAACCTTTTAATTCACCCGTTTTTGGATAAATGGAAAGATTCCGTTAAAACGCCAAATGCTAACATATTAAATGACGGTGGTGTATACATTGGAAATAGTCAGTTTGTATCTGTCGAAATGATAGATAAAGCTTTCGAGCATATAAAACGTATATGTCAATAACAATACTACACCATTTAGGTCTCGGAGACCAAATCATGCTTAACGGCATGGTTAGACACTTCGCCGAAAAAGAACACGTTTATTTAATGTGTAAAAACTGTCACGAAGAATCCGTTAAGTTTATGTATAGAGACATATGCGACCAAGTTACTCTCATACTTGTTGAAAACACAAACCCACGCGAAATACACGCGAAATTACCAAAGGGAAGTAGAATACTACCTTTAGCAACGTATGGTATGGAAAACAATGTATGGGAAAACTTTACACAAGTAACGAATTGGGCACACGGTGTATATCTTCAAGCAAAAGTAAACCCATTATACATGTATACAAAATTCAAAGTTGTTCAAGACAGTTCTATACAACTTAGTCCACCTACGTCAGATTACATTTTCGTACACGACGATCGCGAAAGAGATAGGTGTATAGACATTGATACGGACAAGTTTATATACAAACCACACTCAAAAGTCATCGATAAAAATAAGGAATTCTTTCATTGCGAAAATTCAAATATATTTAGTTATATTTGGATCATCGAAAACGCAAAAGAAGTACACTGTATGAACAGTTCGTATAATTGGATGATTGAATTGATGAAACTTGGTAATAAGAAAACAAACTTTTTTCATTTAAATGTTGGTGCACACCCACAATACACACCGGATATAGTAAAAACTGTATTTAGCGATGATATATGGAGATTCGTACACTAAATTAAAAAAAACTTTTCTCTTCTACAATTTCCGAACCAGTTTCTACATTTATAAGCTTTTTAATACGCGCACGTTCGTCGTTAAATATGTGTATATTTGTAGCACACTTAATAAATTCGTGTCTAATTTGAATATCAGTTTGATATAGAGGGTTTTCCTCACTCATTTTACGTATAAGTTCTTCACAATCCCATATCTTTACATTTACATCTTTCATGGATCCCTTGTGTTGAGTATCAAATTCGAGTTCATATAATATATCAAGTTCGTTTTTGATATTTTTTAACTTAGTTTCGTCTTTTATTCTATCCATTTTAATTTCAAGAATAGTTATTTTATCTATAAGTTCACCTTTTGAAATATCAACTTTCATTTAAAGAATATATTACCCTTTTCTTTAAATGATGAAGTATGCAGGTATAATAACAGGACCGAATGGTCAAGACGGTAAATATTTATTTTCATTTTTACAAGGACGCGGCTACAATGTATGCAAATACCAGGGCGATGTTTTAGATAAAGAACGTTTAAAAGACGTTATTAAACAGTATTCAGACGCGGATAGAATAGAAATATACAATTTAGCTGCAAAAGTAAACGTTGGTATTTCCATACCAAACCCCATTGAAACGTTTCACGTAAATTCTATAGGTATTCTAACAATATTAGAATCTGTAAGAGAACTTGAATTAGTAAATAAATGTAGAATTTTTCAAGCATCTTCTTCAGAAATATTTGATAAAGCGTGTCCAGAACCAGGTATGATTAATTACCAAAACGAAAAATCTATAAAGGATCCACAAACCGTATACGGCATATCAAAATTAGCCGCAGATAATATTGTAAAAATGTATAGACAAGTACACGGAATACACGTTTCCTCGGGTATATTATTCAATCACGAATCACCGTTCAGAAAAGATAACTTTGTCACGTCTAAAATAATAAAGGGACTAAAACGTATTTATAAAGGTGAAATCGATTACATCGAACTTGGAAACATAAATGCATACAAAGATTGGGGACACGCCAAAGATTACGTATACGCAATGTGGTTAATACTCCAAAACGAAAACGCGGATGATTACGTAATAGCAACCGGAAAACACAATTCAGTTAGAACTTTTATAGAAACAACGTTAGATGTTATGTGTAAAAAAATTAAATGGGAAGGTGAAAATGAAAACGAAATAGGTATAGTCGATGGTAAAACTATAATAAAAATATCAAAAAAGTTTTACAGGCCAAATGATGATAAAATAATTATAGGAAACCCTTACAAATTAAAAGAAAAAACAGGGTGGGAACCTGTACACAATTTACGAAAACTCATAATTGATATGTTACGTCATTAAAAAATATTTGTAAAACATAAGAAAAACTACCATGAAAAAGGTTATGGCAGCAAAAAAAGCCGCGGCAAAAGTGGCAAAAAGAAGTGCAGCCGCTCAATCTAAAATACAGGGGATGGCTGCAAAAGGGCAAGCTATGGCGGCCCAAGCCCAAGGCGCAATAGGATC
>NZWX01000019.1 GCA_002697625.1 Flavobacteriales bacterium | reverse complement strand
TTGTTTCAGGATACCTTCTGCGAGTGGAGATCTGCAAATGTTACCTAAACAAACCATTAAAATTCTCATGAGTTTATGAGTGAATTAATCTTTTCTCAATGTCAGAAATATATCCTTTAAATCTCTTGTCTGTATCTGCTAAATTGTTTACTGTTTTACATGCGTGTAATACTGTTGCGTGATCTTTATTTCCGCAGTGTTTCCCAATATGAGCCAGTGACGATTTTGTAAGCTGCTTAGAAAAATACATGGCTAATTGTCTAGCTTGTACAATTTCTCTTTTTCTAGTTTTTGATTTCATTATTTCTACAGGTATGTCAAAATAATCGCAAACAACTTTTTGTATGTAGTCTATTGAAACTTCTCTTGCTGTATTCTTTACAAATTTATCCAACATGTTTTTAGCTAAATCTATTGTAATCTCTTTCCTGTTTAGTGAAGCTTGCGCTAGTAACGAAATCAATGACCCTTCTAATTCTCTTACATTTGTTGTTATAGAGTATGCTATATATTCTATTACCTCATAAGGAATTTCAATTCCATCATTTTTAATTTTCTTTTTAAGTATAGCTAATCGAGTTTCTAATTCAGGAGATTGTAAATCTGCAGCAAGTCCCCATTTAAATCTAGATAATAGTCTTTGCTCCATACCTACAATATCAACAGGAGCCTTGTCAGAGGTAAGAATAATTTGTTTACCATTCTGATGAAGGTGATTAAAGATATGAAAGAAAACATCTTGTGTCTTTTCTTTTCCACATAAAAACTGAACGTCATCTATTATTAAAACATCAATAGATTGGTAAAAGTGCATAAAATCATTTTTCTTGCCATCCATGATAGAATCTACAAACTGAGTTTGAAACTTGTCAGCAGAAACATAAAGTACAGTTTTATCTGGAAATAGTTTTTTAGTTTCTAGTCCTATAGCATTTGCTAAATGTGTTTTTCCTAATCCTCCAGATCCATAAATTAATAAGGGATTGAAAGAGGTTCCTCCTGGTTTTTGTGCTACAGCATAACCAGCAGATCTTGCTAGTCTATTACACTCTCCTTCTACAAATGCATCAAATGTATATGAAGGATTTAGCTGTGGGTTTATATTTATTTTTTGTAATCCAGGAATGATGAATGGATTTCTTATTGAAGGGGTGTTAGATCCAATAGGCATACTTATAGGATTGTTTTTAACAGCACCTTGCTGATTAGAAGGTAGATTTGTAATGTAAGGATTTATGTTCTGATTTCCTTCAACCACAATGTTGTAATCTAATTTGCCATCTTTTCCTAAAAACCTTTTAATGGTCTTTCTTATAAGTGTGATATAATGTTCTTCTAAATACTCAAAAAAGAAAGAGGAGGGAACTTGTATGGTAAGAGTTTTTTCTTTAACTTCTATTGGAACTATAGGTTCGAACCACGTTTTGAAATTTTGAGGACTAACATTGTCTTTTATTACATTTAAACATTTACTCCATACTTCTTGACATGTTAACTTGCTCATATTGTGGCTCTCCTTTTTTTAGTGGTTTTGTTAATAATTTAAGTCTTCAATTAAAAGTAAAATACTTTAATTAGGTTACAATATTAATAAAATGATAACACACAAAAGTTAAAAAAAGAAAAAAATATCGCTTGACTTTTATTTTTTTTTTACAGCTAAAATATTGCTAGATTAAGTACTTTTTTAAATATATAAATTAACATAAAAAAATATTTAAAAAATTATTGTTTTTTTATGAAAATAGAGCTTCCTTCAACTTTTTTTACACACATTTTTTGATTGAAAAAATAGTCTATTCGTCCAATATTGATGCCGGCCCATCCAACTTGTGCAATTTGAACCTCTTTTTGGTGTAAATTTTTAACAAAAACAGGCTTGTTTAAAAAAGTATGAGTGTGTCCACCTATAATTAAATCGATATGTTTTGATTGAGAAGCAAGTATCTTGTCTGACATCTTTTTTGTTTTGTATTTAAATCCTAGGTGAGAAAGACATATTACCAAATCACAACCTAGTGATTCTTTTAGATATCTTGCGTAATGATTACTTTGTATAATTGGATCTTGGTATAAAGTGTTTCTATACAATTTTTTAGGAACCAAACCTTTAAGTTCTATGCCAATACCAAAGACTCCAACTTTTATTCCACCTTTATTAAAGACTTTATACTTTAGATATTTACCCTCGATTTCTGTGTCGGAAAAGTCGTAATTTGATACAATAAATGGAAAATTTGCGTGAGGTAATTGTTTGACTAATCCATCTATTCCATTGTCAAAATCGTGGTTTCCAATAGTTGATGCATCATATCCCATTTCACTCATTAATTTAAACTCTAATTCACCTCCATAAATATTGAAATATGGTGTGCCTTGAAATATGTCACCAGCGTCTAAAAGTAATACTTGATTTCCTTCTTCTCTAACTTTTTTTATAATACTGGCTCTTTGTGCCATTCCACCAAATCCTTTGTTTCTTCCACTTGTAAATGGATGTATATGAGAGTGAGTGTCATTGGTGTGTAAAATAGTTAATTGCTTCATTTCTGAAGATTCCGAAAATACATTTGTGGGTAATACACTTAAAGCGGTTGCTCCTAAACCAACTCTTTTTATAAAATCTCTTCTGTTACTCATTGTTTTTTGTTTTATAAGTAAACCTTTCGTCAAGAGATGAATTTATAAATCCTTTTGTTTTACAATAATTAATGATAACATCCCTTAACTTTATTTCAAGCTTCTGTTGGGTCTTTCCTTTAAAAAACGACATCTTGTCTCCACCATAAGCTAAATAATCTGAGGTTAATATTCTTATCTTATAGGTTTTATCAATTTTACTAACTACATAAACTTCTTCTTCTTCTCCACAACTACTTGCAATCACTGGTTCACTCATCAAAATCTTGTTTTCATTCCGATATAGAATGTTTCTATTAGATAGTATCATACAAGAATCCATTGAGTATATCTTAATTCCTGAGAAAGGCTCTCCTTTTCGTGAATAGATATATTCTATTAAGCTGAAAAGTTCTAATCCATTTAATTCTAAAACTACAAGTTCATTTTCAAACGGCATCAGTTTATATATATCTCCAATAGTTATCTCTCCTTTAGGTAGAGGGAATCGTAATCCACCATTATTCATTATACAAATATTTGCTTTATCGGAAAACTCTTCTAAACATAAATCAGTTACAAAATTACCTAGTAAACTTTCAGGTCTTCCTTTGGTCATTTCTCTCTCCGAAATACATATTACCTCATTCATTACAGAATCAATTCCTATCTTATAAGGATTGATCATTGCAGTTATTGCAGAGTCTGGGGTTGAAATTACAGGAATTATTTCATTTTGATTATGATCAATAACTAATTGAGTACTGCAAGAAGATAGTAAAACTACAGTTATATATATAATTTTTAGTTTGATTTTCATAATGAATACAATTTTAAGAATAATTTTATTATCTAAAATATATTTATTTATTTTTGTTGAAAATATTTTATGTATACACACAAAATAAAATTAAGGGTAAGGTATGCGGAGACAGATCAGATGAAATATGCTTATTATGGGGTGTATGCTCAATATTTTGAAGTGGGAAGGGTGGAGTTGTTAAGAAGTTTGGGATTTTCCTACAAAAAATTAGAGGAGACTGGATACTCTTTACCAGTAGTAAATTATAACATAGATTATAAGAAACCTGCATTTTATGATGATGAATTAACAATTGAAACTACTATTGTTCAGATTCCTACATTAAAGATTATGTTTAGTTATAAAACTTTCAATTCTTATGGAGATTTATTGAATACCGCAGAGACAACTCTAGTTTTTGTAGATATGAAGACAGGAAAACCTTGCCATAGCCCAAAGGTATTAACAGAAAAATTACAAAGTATTTTATGAAGAGGTATTGGGCAGAGTTAATAGGTTCATTTATTTTAGTTTTTGTAGGCACAGGAGCTATTATGATTAATGATATTACGGGTCAGGTGACAAATTTAGGTATTGGTTTATCTTTTGGTTTAGTTGTAATGGTGGTCATTTATTCAATCGGTGATATTTCAGGAGCTCACATAAATCCTGCGGTAACAATTGCTTTTTGGATTTCTAAAAAATTTGAGGGTAAAGATGTTATTTTTTATGTATTATTTCAAATTATTGGAGCGGTGTTAGCTTCTTGTATGTTATATTTTATACTCCCAGAATCTAATACTATGGGAGAAACTTTAGTTAAAGATGGAAATTGGATACAGTCCTTTATATTAGAATTTTTTCTCTCTTTAATATTGATGTTTGTCATATTAAATGTCTCTACTGGATCTAAAGAAAAAGGTATCATAGCAGGTATCTCCATTGGTGCTGTTGTAGCTTTTGAGGCTATTTTTGCAGGACCAATTTGTGGAGCATCTATGAATCCAGCAAGAAGTATTGCTCCTGCAATATTTGGTAACGCCTCTTTTTTATGGGTTTATATAGTTGCTACTACTTTAGGTGCAATAAGTTCTGTTTTTGTTTATAAGTTAATTAAAAATTAATTCTTTTTAAACGAACTATAAAGTAACAGAATCACACATAATTGCAGTAATATAAGTGGATAGTGGAGTAAATTAATCTGAGACTCTGCTTCTGTAATTAAATAAATATTTTCTACTATTTTGTAGAAAATATAAGATATGGCTAGTCCTATTAGATATCCTATTTGTTTTAACATGTCAATCTTCCCAAGGTAATCTTTATCGTTAGCGACTAATGTTTCAGCTCTTACTAAATATCCCCCAAAAATAAATGTAAGCTGATACAAACAGTAAATAGTTAATGCAGAAGCAAAAGAGATTTTACAAATTAAAAATACGAATAAAGATATTATCATTAATGTCTCTACTAATATGGAAATATAGAAAAAGTATGTAATATTTAATAATTTCTCGTATAACATCGCTACCAACAACATGGATATTGCTAAAGACATACCTCCTAAAGAATAGATAGAGGGGTCTTCTAATGGTTTGTAAATAGTAAATAATATACCAATTGATAAACCAGTAAATGAAGAGTTTAGTAGTTTATAAAACAGAAAGTGTTTTCTATTTAATTTCAAGAGGTTAAATTTCTAGTAGTAAGTTAGTCTTCTTACTTTGGCAATTTGTTTCGCTAATCTAATAACTTGTTTGGTGTAACCAAACTCATTGTCGTACCATGTATATAAAACTACATCTTTTCCAGAAGCAATAGTAGCGTTACTATCGTAAATAGAGCAACAAGTATTGCCTATAATGTCTGTAGAAACTAAATCAGGATCTACTTGGTAATCTATCTGGTTTATTAGTTTTCCAGATAACGCAGCTTCTCTAATAGTTGTATTGATTTCTTCAACCGAAGTATCTGAATTTAGAGTTAACTTTAAAATTGCTAATGATACATTAGGAGTTGGCACTCTTACTGCATTAGCAGATAATTTTCCTTCTAAAGAAGGGATAACTTTTGTGACTGCTTTCCCTGCTCCTGTCGAGGTAATAACCATATTGATAGCTGCTGATCTTCCTCTTCTAGGCTTTTTATGCATATTGTCTAAAAGATTTTGATCGTTTGTGTAGGCGTGAACAGTCTCCAAATGACCTTTTGCAACACCGTATTTATTTTCTACAACATGAAGTATTGGAGCGATACAATTAGTTGTACAAGATGCAGCAGAGAAAATATGGGTATCTTCAATATCTAAATCTTTAGAGTTAATTCCGTAAACTATATTTGGTATTTCTTTTCCAGGAGCGGTAAGTAATACTTTGCTAACTCCTTTTGCTCGTAAATGACGAGAAAGAGATTCTTTATCAGTAAATACTCCCGTATTATCGATTAGTAAAGCGTCTTCAATTCCATGTTTTGTATAGTCAATATCTTCAGGTTTTCCTCCATCCACAAACTTAATTACTTGCCCGTTTACTATGATGGAACTATTTTCTAAATCTACATCAATAAATCCTTTAAAAGATCCATGAACGGAATCAGTTCTTAATAAATCAGCTCTTTTTATAATTTGAGCATCTGTTAATCTTCTTACAACAATAGCTTTTAATCTTAATTGTTGTCCTACACCTGCTTGTTTTATAAGTTCTCTGGCTGTTAATCTTCCAATTCTACCGAATCCATATAAAATTACATCTTTCGCTTTATGATTAGAGGTGTCTGCATTTATAATATAGCTTAATTTTTTAGATAAAAACACATTAGTATTTTTACCCTCTCCTTCAATATACTCTGCAGTTAAAAGTCCAATATCAATTTTACTAGCAGATAAGTTCATGTTTAACATCTCTTTTGCTAAAAGAGAAGCTGTTTCGATATTATTTTCTCTTCCAACAATATTGTTTGCGTATTCGCTATAGTTTAATAGTTCAGATACGCCAATTTCTAATAATCTATTTCTGAAAAATACTAATTCAATTCCTTTATCGTACATTAAGGTGCCAACAGAATTTAAAAGGTTTACTCCAGATTTTTCTTTGTTTACCCAATCGGATAATTGATTATCGTAAGATATTGCCATATTTGATTTTTTAGATGTTTAATTGTTTGCAAAAATAGTATTTCTGATGAATAGGTATAGCATTTAATATGTATTTTTACATTAAAATAAATTATATAAATGATTATTGATTTTTATAAGTTTCAAGGAACTGGAAACGACTTTATTTTGATAGATGATAGGGAGGAATTATTTGATATTGATGATAGTCTTTTAATACAGTCTTTGTGTGAAAGACGATTTGGAATTGGTGCAGATGGTTTAATATTATTACGAAATCATAAGACTTCTATTTTTGAAATGATTTTTTTTAACTCTATTGGAGAGAGGTCTACATTTTGTGGAAATGGAGGGAGATGTATACTTGCGTTTGCTCATTACCTAGAATTGTTTAAGAAGGAGTGTGAATTTATGGCTTATGATGGAATTCATAAAGGCAGTATAGACCAAGGTATTGTGTCAATGAAAATGGCAGATGTTGAAGAAGTAAATGTTAGAGAAAATTCTATTGTTTTAGATACCGGATCTCCTCATTTAGTTAAAATAGTAGAGGATGTAACAACAGTAAATGTTCTGAATACAGGAAGAAGGTTAAGATTTTCCAAAGAGTTTGGTAATTATGGGATAAATGTAAATTTTGTGGACTTACTAGATGGGGTGTCAATCAGGACATATGAAAGAGGGGATGAAATGGAATCTCTTTCTTGTGGTACGGGTAGTGTAGCGACAGCTATTGCATTATACGAAATAGGCAAGTTAGAAGAAACAAATTTAAGAATAAAAACATCAGGAGGTGATTTGATGGTTTCGTTTCAACATGACGGAACAAAATATACTAACATTTGGCTTTCTGGTGAAGCTTCAATGGTATATTCGGGAGAGTTTGAATGTTAGTTGGTACAAATATATCTCTCAGGTCATTAATTTATTCAGACTTAGATTTTTTAGAAAAGATTGAAAATGACACTTCTTTGTGGGAATTTGGAACTGAACAAATAAGATATACAAGGAAAGAACTAAAATCCTACATCAAAAATTCTGGTACTGATTTACAGATAGCCAAACAATTTAGATTTGTAGTGGATCATAAGTCAAATCCTGTCGGTTTTATTGATTTATTCAATTACAAAGGAGAGGAAGTTTCTATTGGAATAATTATTGATGAGGGGTACCAAAACAGAGGATTTGCTAAAGAGTCTGTATCTCTTTTATCTAATTATTGTTTTGATAATTTAAATATAAAAAAACTAAATTGTAGTGTTGATGTTTTAAATAAAAAAAGCAATGCCTTATTTTTGTCTTTAGGTTTTCAATTAGTTAGAATCGAAGAAAATCATAACTTTTATATCTTTGTAAGATGAGATATCTGCTTCTTTTATTGTTTTCAATTCTTTTTTCTTGTAATAATAATTCTACCGTATCTAAATTAGATGAAGTAAATAACAACATTTATAGAAATCATCATGACAGTGTCTCCTATGTAGGCAAAGAAACTTGTAAAACTTGTCATTTTGATATTTATAATTCCTTTATGCAAACAGGAATGGGAAAGTCTTTTTCTATTGCTACAAAAACTAAATCTGTTTTAGATGAGAATAATAATCCTCTTATTTATGACACCATAAAAGATTTATTTTATCAACCTTTGTGGAAAGAGGATTCCTTGTATTTATTAGAATTTAGAATGGAAGGAAAAGATACTTCTCATAAATTTCTTCAGAAGATAGATTATGTTATTGGTTCCGGACATCATACCAATTCTCATATCTTTTCAATTAATGGTTATCTACATCAAATGCCATATACATTTTATACTCAAGAAAGAAGAGCAGACTTACCTCCCGGTTATGAAAACGGAAATAATAGTCGTTTTTCTAGGGAAATTGGAATGGAGTGTATGAGTTGTCATAATGCATATCCTAAGTATGAAAATAAAAGTTTAAATAAATATCATTCTGTTTTAGAGGGGATAGATTGTGAAAGGTGTCATGGACCTGGTGAAATTCATGTAAAAGAAAAGATGTCCGGTATAATTATTGATACCTCAAAGTATGTAGACTATTCGATAGTTAATCCTTCAAAATTAGAAAAGGAGTTACAGTTTGATGTATGTAGCAGGTGTCATCTACAAGGTACTACTGTTTTGAAAAATGGAAAAAACTGGAATGATTTTGTACCTGGAACATCTCTATCTGAAACTATGGAGACTTTTGTACCTAGGTTTGAGAATGATGAATCTTTTATAATGGCTTCTCATGTTGATAGGCTTCAACAATCAGATTGTTATAAAATAGGAGGTGTAAATTGTATTTCTTGTCATAACCCACACAAAAGTGTAACTTCTTTACCTGGAGAGTATTTTAATAGTAAATGTACTGATTGTCATTTGATTTGTGAGGATAAAGAGTATAATAAAGATTGTATTTCATGTCACATGTCAAAATCATCTTCTACCGATATCCCTCATGTATCTATTACTGATCATAAAATATCTATTCCAAAGCATAGAGATAATAAAAAGGGAGAATTTCAATCTTTAGTTTGCGTTAATAATCCTAATCCCTCTAGTTTAAGTAAGGCAAAAGCTTATCTGAAACATTACGAAAGTTTTGATAAAAATTCAATTTTGTTAGACTCTGCAATACGTTTTCTGAAACTATCTAAGAAGGAGGAATCTGTTCCTTTCTTCATACAATATTTCTATTTGAGAAAGCAGTATAAAGAGTTAATAAAATTTTCAGAAAGTGTTGAATTAGTTGATTTTCACAACACATTTAATAATAATATTTTAGGACTTATGTATCTTAGAGTGGGAGATGCTTATTCTCAATTTAATTTTAACGAAAAAGCCTATTATAATTTTTTAAAGTCTTTAGAATTTTCCCCCTTTAATTTAGATTACCAATTGAAAACAGCAGTTTTAGAGATAAAAATGTCTAAATTTGAAATTTCAAGGAACAGATTGTTAGATTTGGTAAAATTATATCCTAATTTTGATAAAGCTTATTATAATTTGGGATTAATTTATTTAAATGTAGACAAGGATTTACATAAAGCTAAAGATTACATGAAAAAGGCAATAGAACTAAATCCAGATTACAAATTAGCAAAAGATAACTTAGATATAATAGAGAAAAAACATGATTAAAACTGTCTTATTTTCAAGTAAAATAAAATATACAATTCCTGTATTTTTCATATTAATTTATATGTTATGGTCTCTTTTCATTAGTCATAATTTTAAAGTCAAAACGGAATTGACAGAACATGTTAAAATTGAAATTCACGAAGGAATTAATTTGAATGACTTGATAAGGCTGCTTAAGGAAAACGGTAGTTTGAGAAATGTTTGGTCTTTTAAATTTATGTCTTCTCTTAAAAAGTTTGATTCTAATATAAAATGTGGTACTGTTCATTTAAAAGATAGTTATACTAATAATGATTTAATTAATATTCTTAGGATTCCAAGCAAGAGAGTTTTCAATCTACATATACCTGAAAATATAAGATTAATAGAAGATATGATTGTTTTATTAGAAGATTCTATAGGTTTTGAAAGGGGAGAATTAAGTTCTTATCTTGATACTTCTTCTTTTCTTTCTGATAATGATTTAAATATACAGACATTACCTTCTTTTTTTATACCTAATACGTATCAATTGTATAAAGGACTATCTGTAACATCCTTTTTAAATAAGATGAAAAGAGAGTATGAATTTTTTTGGACAGACAAAAGGAAATTAAAGTGTGATTCCTTAGGATTAACAAGAATTGAAGTTTCAATATTAGCATCTATAGTAGAGGAGGAACAAGATAAAAAAATAGATGAAAGACCAATAATAGCTGGTCTGTACTTAAATAGATTAAATAATCCATTAAACTTTCCTTATTTACAAGCAGACCCCACGGTTAAGTTTGCAAACAAAGATTTTGGAATAAAACAAGTTTTGTATAAGCATACAGATATTGAAAGTCCTTATAATACATATAAATCAAAGGGACTTCCACCAGGGCCTATTCGCATTCCTTGTATAAATGCAATAGATGCTGTTTTAAATGCGACTCAACATGAATATTATTTTATGTGTGCAGGAAGTAATGGAGATGGATATCATAAATTCACATCTTCAAATAAAGAGCACAATCAAAACAAAAAAAAGTATAAAAGATATCAGAATTTCAAATAATTTCCATCTAAATTATTTTATTATTTTTGTGGTCCTAAAATCCTATAAAAATGACAAAAATTAAGTTTGGAACTGATGGTTGGAGAGCGATAATTGCGAAAGAATTTACTACAGATAATGTAGCTAGAGTCAGTTTTGCTGTTGCGGAATTTTTACAAGCAAAGTATGATAATCCTACAGTAATTGTAGGTCATGATTGTAGGTTTGCAGGAGAACTTTTTGCTGAAACGGCTGTAAAAATATTAGCTAGAAAAGGAATTAAGGTTCTGCTTGCTAAGGGATTTGTGTCTACTCCAATGGTTTCTTTAGGAGTTGTTAATTATAAAGCAAATATAGGAGTTGTTATTACCGCAAGTCATAATCCTCCATCATATAACGGATATAAATTAAAAGGAGATTTTGGGGGACCTTTATTACAAGATGATATTTCTGATGTAGAGAATCGAATCCCTCAATTAAACACTTTTGATGTTGACTCTATAAGTCTTAAGGATTTAGAATCAGAAGGAATGTTGGAATATGTGGATTTAGAAGATGACTATTGTAAACACGCAGAAAGTAACTTTGATCTTGATTCAATTAGAAATTCTCGTTTAAATTTAGCATATGATTCAATGTTTGGAGCAGGTAAAAATGTAATTACAAGATTACTTCCTAAAGCTTTACAGGTGCATTCAGATAACAATCCTGGTTTTAATGGTCAAGCTCCAGAACCTATTCATAGAAATCTGTTAGAGTTCTCTGATTTAATAAAAGAAAAGGGAGATATAGATTGTGGATTAGCTACTGATGGAGATGCGGATAGAATAGGTCTTTATAATAGCAAAGGTGAATTTATAGATTCTCATCATATTATTCTTTTATTGATACACTATATGGTAAAATATAAGAAAATGAAAGGTAAGGTTGTTACTGCATTTTCTTGTTCAGTAAAAGTTAAACAAATTTGTAATTATTATGGTTTGGACCAAGAAACAGTACCGATTGGATTTAAACATATTGCAGGCAAGATGGTTTCAGAAAATGTTCTGTTAGGAGGAGAGGAAAGTGGTGGAATAGCAACTGCAGGACATATACCTGAAAGAGATGGTATTTGGATGGGGTTAATCTTATTTGAGTTTTTAGCAAAATCTGGTAAAACATTAGAAGATTTAATTAAAGAAGTTTACGAAGTTGTAGGTTCGTTCTTTTTTGAAAGAATAGATCTTCATATATCAAATGATATTAAGAATAATATTGTTGAAAATTGTAAAAAAGGACACTATACTTCTTTTGGGAAGTATGAAGTAAAAAGAGTAGAAACTATCGATGGATTTAAGTATTTTTTTGATGACGACACTTGGTTAATGATTAGAGCTTCGGGTACTGAGCCTGTTTTAAGAACTTATGCAGAAAGTTCATCTAAAGAAAAATGCTTTGACATATTAGAAGACGCTAGAAAAACTTTATTAGATTAAACCTTATGATTTTTTCTTTTAAAATAGGGGAAAAGATAATACTTAAAGAAGATAGAACAAAAGCCAAGATTTTATTACTGATTGGAGATAAAAAGGTGAAGATTGAGGATGAAGAGGGGTTTATTTATATTGTAAATATTTCAGAGATACTTCCTTTAGATTCAGAAACAGATAATCCAAGTTCCTATGGAAGTTCTTTTAACTTAAAAGCAGAGGATGAAGATGTTTTAAAAGTTATTAAATCAAGAAAGAAGAAGTTTGATAGTCGAGGAAGAGTGAAAATTGATTTACATATTGAAAATTTAACTAATCACCATGTTCATATGCAAAACTCTGAGATAGTAAAAATTCAAATGGATTATTGTAAAATAGAGTTGGATTTAGCATTGGAAAAATCAAAACACTCTCTTGAAATTATTCACGGTATAGGTGAGGGAGTATTAATGGAAGAAGTGCATAAATTATTAAATTTATATAATTTGAAATACTATATTTCCAATGACTCAGGTTCAACTGAAGTGATATTGTAAACTATTTTTCAAGTTCTTCCAATCTTTTTATGACTTTAGATATTTGCTTGTAGTCTATTCTCTTAGCTAATATTTTTTTATCTTTATCGAGTAGATATATTACAGGAGTTGAATAAATATCGTATTCATCTCTCCAGTTACTACTTGCTGCTGGATTCCCATCAGGATCTTGTTGAATATCTCCTACATTAATCCAGTCTCCTATTTCTTGATTAACAATAAATTCTTTCCATTTCTTTTTGTCAAATTCAGTCTGAACTGAATATACTTTTATATCTATTGGTTTATGAGGACTTAGAAATTTTGGGGATGCAATTAATGAATCAACTACTTTCTTAACTCTTGGTAATTCTTTTTTACAATGACCACAATCAGGACCAAAGAATATTAGTAGGGTATATTCAGATTCTATATCGTATAATCTATGGATAACTCCATTAGTATCTTTCATAAATGGCATTCCTAATTGATTTAAAAAGGGAGGAGCGGGTCTTCCTATTAGGTTTGGAGCAATTTTTTCCGCTCTTTCTTCAATTTTCTGTAATTGATCTTCCTCCACCCAATCTGCTTCACCAGTCATATAATAGTTTTCTACCATGTGTACAAATACTGCATCCATTCCCATTATCTTAGATCTTTCATAAGTAGAAGTGATGTAGGATACTACATATTGAAAGATGTCTTGATTTTGTCTGGATAATGTTACTAAAACATCTGCAGATTTTTTTATTGAATCAGGATCTTGTATAGTTAGTTTATTTAAATAAGTATCCATTTTACTAAAGAAAATAGGAGTTTTTAGCATTCTTTCATCTGTAAAATCCATATTTTCCCAATAATGATCTTTGTAATATTTAAATTGGAATAGTTGTTTTTCTTGTTTATCCATTGTGTCCGGAGCATTAGGAATTATAGGGTCTGTTGTTGCTTTTAAAATCTTAGTGAAAAATATCTCAGAATAATTATTTTCAAATTTGTTTTTAAAGTTTTTTACTTCTGTATCAATTTTAAGTATTTTCTCTTGAATTTGTTTTTTTTCCTTTTCAGATGCTATTTTCTCCTTTTCTCTTAGTGGAGTAACTTCTCTTTGTTTTTCTGTGATAAAATTAAGATATTTGTAGAACGGAGTATTTTCCTTGCTGTTGGTAAACGTCATGCTCTTTACTAGAGAATTAATGTTTGTTGAGAAAGAAAACCTTTGCTCAGATATTACTATATCAAAATATTGTTGATTTGGAAGTACTACCATATACATACCACCCGAAAGTTCTTTTTCTCCGCTAAAAACAATTTTTCCATTTTTAGAAAACGCAGTATCTGAGGCATATTGTTTTCCACCAAAATAATACGCTAGTATTACAGATGTGTCCTGAAGTCCCGTAATATGACCATCAATTTTATAAGAAAGATTATCTTTTGATTTAAAAAGTTGTACTTCCTGTGAAAAAGAAGTGTTATACATTAAAATTGTAAGTAAACTAAATAGGATTTTCTTCATTTTTTAAAATTATTTTCGCAAATTTAATAAAGGAAACGCAATATTCAACCTTATATTTAGGTCAAATTTATTTTCTTCTTAAAATGATAATTTAGATATATTGTTGATATTATCATAAAAGAGGCTGTTAGATAGAAATAGATGTTTAAATCTTGTATTTCATGTTTCAAAAGAGGGTAGAATTGAGATAATATAAGACATAATACAACAGTATATACTGGCTCTAAATTGACTGCCATTACTAAAGTATAAGGAGAAATATATTTCATTATCTCTGTCATTAAAACAAAAACCAATGCAGTACAAATAATCGATAGTATTAATAAGTATATCCAATCTCTTGATTCAATATGAAATAGAAAAACTTCAGAATGTCCTAAAAAAAGGATGTATGTGGCTACAAGTATTGCTCCACTAAACATTTCAATTGTACATAATTTTGTTGAAGAAATCCTGTTAATATATTTTGCGTTAAGCACCGTGAAAAGCGCTGCTAATAATGATGATATAATTCCATATAAATATGCTTTTTCTATTGATAAATCTATTGTGTTCCACCACATAACACATATAGATATTATAATTATAATACCTAATAATATTTCATGTTGACTAATCTTTCTTTTTAAAACGATGGGTTCTATAATTGAGGTAAATAAAGATGAGGTAGATAGACAAATAACTCCAATTACAGTATGTTCTCTTACTGATTCAAAAAAGAAAATCCAATGAAGACCTACAATAAATCCTATAAAACTAATCTTGAGTAAATCTTTTAATTTAATGTTCCAGAAATTATCTTTTATAGAGATGAAAATAAACAAAACGATAAACGTAATTATCATTCTATAGAATACTAAAGCACTAGATTGTATCTCCTCATCTAAGTTTTTAAGTTCAATAAAGCTTTCATTTCCTAGGATTCCAGTAAATCCAAGGATAATCACCATTATGTGAAGAACAAAAAATTTATTACGTACAAATAATCGATTCATAAATATTATTTTAGCTACAGCAAAAATACAATAAAATGAAAATACTTTTGTCTCCTGCTAAAAAGTTGGATTTTAGTAATGAAAAATCGAGTTTAAAGAATACTGATTACTTATTTTCTGAACAGTCTAAAGAAATAATGAAAGAGCTGTCTAATTATTCAGTTCTTCAATTATCTAAATTAATGAAGCTAAGTGATAAACTTTCGATATTAAATAAGGAGAGAAATGATAGTTGGACTTATCCTTTTTCTATAGATGATGCAAAGCAAGCTTTATTTGCTTTTAAGGGGGAGGTGTATCAAAACATAAGGGTAAATGAGTTTTCTGAGTCGGAATTAGATTTAGCAAATAAAAGTATCAGGATAATTTCTGGTTTGTATGGAGTATTGAGTCCTTCTGATTTAATTCTTCCGTACAGATTGGAAATGGGGACAAAGTTGTCTGTTTCTGGGCATAAAAATTTGTATTCTTTTTGGAAGGATATTTTAACTAAACATTTATTATCTGAGTTAAAATCTGAAAACTTCTTAGTGAATTTAGCTTCTGATGAATATTTTAAGGTATTTGATTCTAAAGAGATAACTGTTCCGATAGTCACTCCGATATTTAAAGATATAAAGAATGGAAAGTTAAAGGTTATTTCATTTTTTGCAAAACGAGCTAGAGGAGCAATGTGTAATTATATCATAAAAAATAAAATAAATACTATAGAAGATATAAAACTCTTCAATTGGAGTAATTATATTTTATCTGAAGATGAGTCTACAGAAAACAAATTGATCTTTATTCGATAATTTGAACGTGTCAGACTAAAAATCACAATTCTTGTTTTTTTGAATTAAAAAATGTAGTTTTGAAGACTATATAAATAAAACAAAAAATAATGAAAAAATTTTACAAATTATTTTTCCCTATAATCTTTCTTGGATCATTTTTCAATGCAAATTCCCAAATAACTCCATGTAACTTAACTGGAGGGAGTGTATATTTAGATTATGCGGTTTCACCTGCAATGATGAACGCTACAGTAAATGGAATCAGTATGTATGATTACGTATGGAACAATGGTATTACAGGTGCAAATCAAACTCAAATATATTCTGGATGGTGTGTAACTATAACAGATTTAGTAAGTGGTTGCGATACTACTATTTGCGAAAATTGTATTCCTGATACAACTACTATTTGTCCATGTCTTATGATTTACATGCCAGTTTGTGGTTGTGATGGAGTAATGTATCCCAACTCATGTGTTGCAATTTGCGCTGGAGTAGGATGGACTCCAGCTGTTTCTAATGGAATGCCAGGAGGTTGGCTGCCTTGCACTACATCTTCAACAACTTGTTTTGTAGAACTTACATCAAGTGGTTCAACAACATTTTGTGAAGGAGATTCAGTTCAATTACAACCAACAGTGTATGATATAAATGGTGCTTATTTGTGGAATACAGGAAGTACTAATCATGAAATCTGGGTTTCTCTTACTGGAGATTATGTTCTTTCATACACAAATGATACAGGTTGCGTTGCTACAGATACTATGCATGTAGAAGTTATTCCAGAACCAATATTAATTGCATATACAGCTCCTAATCCTGCAATTATTTGTTTAGGAGATACTTTAGTTATAGAATTGACGCCAGGATTATCTAATTATTATTGGAATACAGGCAATCCATTACATCAAGATCAAGATAGAATTGAAATTACTCCAACTCAAGATTTCATTTATGTATGTGAGGCTTTAGATAGTAATGGATGTGAAAGTAGNGTAGAAATAGAAGTGTTTGTAGATTCTTGTGCTACTGGTGTTTATTCTGAANTTTTTTCTANAATTGAAATTTATCCTAATCCTACAANGGGTNGGATGCNTATAGATTTTCCTGAAAATGANATGTTTAATATTTCATTGTATTCAGTTGAAGGTANATTAGTAATAGAAAGGGGTGGATTGTATAATTCTACTTATATAAANTCTGAAGANATANGTAAAGGAAGTTATATTTTGAAGATNGAAAACAGNAAGGGTTCTGTAAATAGAAAAGTGATTTTTGANTAATGAATGGCTAGAAAATTAGTATATATTATTTGTATAGTTTTTCTTATAAGCTCGTGTAAGAAAGAGGATAATATTATACCGAATAATAATGCTCCNTATTATGGTGAGATNCCTACTTTACTTCTAGAAAACTATGTAAACAGATGTTATATTGATTTGTTGGGTAGGGAGCCTCTNGATGATGAAATGATAGAGGATGTTCAGTTTTTAAGGNATAATGAAGTNACAATTGAAAGTAGGGATCAGTTACTTTATAAACTTCAGTTCGACACNACTTTTATAGAGGGNGATTCCTCTTATAATCAGGCGTATTTTCATAGGTTTTATGATTTGGTAAAGGTAAGATTAATAGAGGGAGCATCAAACTCTTATATCAATTNCNAAAATNCGAATTGGTGGTTTGAGTACGAAAAAGATTCCATTGCTGGAAATATGATTAATGCATATAAAAGNTTGTTAGAGTATAATAAACTAAACGATATCTTAAAGTCTAAGAATCAATACAGGAANGGTGTTATTTCTNTTTCTGAANTTCACAGGAGGATGATTTATAATTCTATTTATGATGACATTAATATGAATACATTTAATTATATAAACGCTATTTTTGACAATCTACTTTTCAGATATCCAACAAATTATGAGTTTAATGAGTGTAAATTAATGATTGATGATAATTCTACTCAGATTNTGATGGGNTNTTCNGGNAATTGTAAATATGATGTTACTACTATAATTTGTAATTCNGATGAGTTTTNTGANGGNTTAGTAAATTGGACTTACATTACTTTTTTGGGTAGAGAGGCAAATGCACAAGAAAGAGACGAACTAATGAATGANTTANTAANNTATAATGATTANCAGAGAATTCAAAGAATAATTTTGAGTTCAGATGAATACGCNCATTTTGATTAAAAAAATGAAAAAACTACTATATATATTATCTNTANTTTTGATTNTATCATCTTGTAAAAAAGATGATGTATATGAGTTAAATGAGGTNAANGCAACATCATANAATGCAAATAAAGATAAGTTAAAAAGTAGTAATCAGTTNATNTCTATTTTATATGCAAATTTATTTCANGAAGCNCTTTCTGCAAATGAGTTGTTCGAAATATCNAGATGTATACAGTCNATAGGNGATAAGGAAGTTGCNCATGAGATTGTTTTCTCTAATTTTATGAATAAAAATGGNGTTATTATTCCTTCTGATTCNNTNATGAGAGATAANTTGGATNTNTTTATAGAGGANACNTACAAAAGATTTTTTGTTAGAGATNTAACNGAGGCGGAAAGNGANTTTTTTATATCTTTCTTTGAATCTCATCCGNATGTAAGTGCAGAAATGGTTTATATGGCTTTTGCTTTGTCTAACGAATACCANTACTATTAAAATGAAAAGAAGAGAATTTATAAANAAAACTGCTATTGGAGGAGCGGCTCTTTCAGTNCCTTTTATTNTACCAAGTGGAAGNTTGTTTGCTTCTAGNGGAAGTAGAATGGCAGATCATGTGGTATTTGTAGCCTTTGCTGGAGGAGTTCGTCAGCAAGAATCTGTATTACAGCAGTATCTGGATGGAAGTCAGGANTATCCTTCTGCAGGAAANATAATGTATAATCTATTAGATGGTTCANNTCCTACTGATAAATTAGTTTATGGAACGAATAATGNAAATAACGAAAACATACCTATTCCTAAATTNTTNTCTCAAACCCTTCAACAACAGGGAACATTGTTTAGAGAGGTAAATGCTTCTACTGTTGGGCATTATGCTGGAGTAAATACANTNCTNACTGGNAATTACATGTATTCNCAAGGTTTAAGAGNAAAGCCTTTGATGCCAACTATATTTGAATATTTAAGAAGACATACTGGAGAAAAAGCAACAAANTGTTGGTTTGTNGGTAATGGNATTGGAAATTCTATTCCATTGTTGGATTATAGTGAGCANGACAATTACGGNTCTCAGTATGGGGCNAATTTCTTGGCNCCAACTATTACATTTGGTNANGATGGGGAAAAACACCTGAAAAANGCNAAAATATATCATCCGGATGATGAGCTAGACCCTATGTATAAGATGAAATATTTTTTAGATAATGTTTGGTATTCTCAAGGGAATGCACTNCCTAGTATAGGNAATACAGTTGAAGAAAAAGCAGAAATAAAACAATTTGTAAAAGACATGTTTGTTAAAAAGGAAAATGGAACTATTGCCTTTCCTCCAACAGCTGCTAATAATGATGGACAAACCATAGGTTACGCTTGTGAGGTGATGAAAAGATTTAAACCAACATTGACAGTGGTGTATTTGTCTAATGTAGATGGTTGTCATTCTAATTTTACTTCATATTTACAATCTTTACATTCCGCAGATCATGCGGTAGGACACTTATGGGATTATATACAAAACAATATTCCTGGAATGGCAGGTAATACCTCTATTATAGTAGCTCCAGAACATGGTAGAAATCTAGAACCAAATAACATAAAGGATGCGAATGCATTTTTCGGTTATGACCATTCAGACTCTAATGCCAGAAGAATATTTAATTTGATGGCTGGGCCAGGAATAGATAGTAACTTGACGATTGGTAGTGAAACTAATGGGGTGGGTGATATTGTAAATATTACCCCAACTATTGCGGAAATTTTAGGATTTAAACAAGAAGTGATTAATTCTGGATATGTATATAATAATAATTCCTTTTTTGACTTGATATAAGATGAGAGTTATTGGGTTGTATATTTTATTTCTTTTTTTTTGTATTTCTTGTCAGAAAGAAACAATAAATCCATACGATAATCCTGATTTACTTCCTCCATTAGAGGATTCTACTTCTTATTTTTCTGACCCAACAAATTTTGCTGCTCTTTATAACAATATTTTTGTTCCTCATTGCGCAAATTCAGGTTGTCATGATGGTAGTTTTGAACCAGATTTTAGAACTATAGAAAGTTCTTATAATACCTTGGTCTATCAACCTGTTATAAAGAATAATGCTAGTGGAGATTATCAATTTAGAGTAAAAGCAGGGGATATTGATGAGTCCGTGTTATATGCTCGTTTACTTTCTAATTCTGACGGAAGTGCTACTTTTGACCCTAATTCTCAGGTAATGCCTCTAACAGCAGATATTGTGTATGACCCAAGTCAGGAACATGTCTGGCATCTCGAAAAGGAGGATCATATAGCTAATATAAAAACTTGGATTGAAGAGGGGTCGAAAGATATGTTTGGGAATCCCGCTGTTCAACCAAACAACAAGCCAGAAATGCAAGGAGTAGTAGCGTTTATTTCTGGTACTTCAATTGCACTTCCTAGAATTGGTAGAGGAACTATTCAGGTTCCTGCAGGTACACAATCTTTAGATATTTGGTTTTCTGTAGTGGATGATAATATCACATCTAATAACTTAACATATAATAAAGTGAAATTTTCCAAAAGTTTATTTCAATTCCACATACAGCCAGAACTTAGTTTAAATGTGGTTAATACCCCAATTTTAGAAGCGGGATATTATGCTTCGAACCAAGTGGAATACTATCATAATATTACTCATGATATTTCTGATTTAGTTTCTGGTGATGAAGTATTTTTTAAAATATATATAAAAGATGATGTGAATGACATAACTGAAATTCCGAATAATGGTAGTTCCTACCAATATATAAAACACTTTACATTTGAAATTTTATAATGAGAAATACACTGTATATATTAATTTATACTTGTTTATTTCTTTCATGTAATAAAGAAGATGATTCGGTCTTTCATCTTTCTTTAATTTCTACTAATCCTACAGAATTGATTGAATTTCAGGAAAATATTATTTTAGAAATAGAATACGAACATTCAGAAGGATTTATAGGTTTTTATGATCCGGATTATTTATCTATGGAAGTAAAAGATAGTAGGCTTGAAATTGCAGATTATTATCATTTAATTCCTTTAAATCCTCCAGATAATCAACTTTTCATAAAAGGAAGTATTAACCTGAAAATTGATGCTCCTTTTTTATTAGGAAGTGGAAATTTGGAAACTTTATTCTATACTATACGAATACAAGACAGGGAAGGAAATTGGAGTAATGAAATTTCTACTCCATTGATTACAGTAAATAGATAGTTATGAGAAAGTATATGTTTGTAATTTTTTACATGTCATTGAGTAATATTATTGTTGCTCAAGTGCAGTACAATATGCAAGACTTAATTGTTTATGAATGTGAAGGTGTTTTAAAAGATAGTGAGTCAAATGCATTAAATCCTACTTGGTACTCACATGATGAAAATTTTCATTTTACTATTTGTCCTCCAAATGCTCTACAAATTACCATTACTTTTAGTGTTTTTTCTACCGAACCTATTAATGATTATGTTACTATATATGATGGTCCGGATAATACTTTTCCGGTAATTGGATTATATTCTGGTACCAATCTTCCTCCTCAGATTGTTTCCTCAGGATGTATTACCATAGGATTTGTTTCGGACCAAAATATTGCTGAAGAAGGGTTTGAATTATCCTGGGAAACAGATGTGTCTATTCCATCTCCACCAGTTATTAGTTTGCCGATCACTCCAACTTGTAGTACTACTGTTTTAAATATAGAATTGGATCGTCTCATTCATTGTGATTCTGTTTCTACAGCTATTTTAAATGTTGTTGGACAAATCAATCAGAATGTAGTTGCTTTTCCTGTAAATTGCACTAACGATTCCACCAATACAATACAATTGAATTTGTTTCCAGGATTAAATGAAAGTGGACTGTACAACATATATTTTGAAAGCTTCTTTTCTGATGATTGTGAAAACATGTGGAATCTTTCTTCTAGTTATCAACTTTTTGTAGATGATTGCCCTTTACAAGTTAATTTAACAGCAAATAGTACAACAATATGTTTGGGAGATTGTGTAGATTTATATGTAAATGTTGATGGAGGAGATTCTACATCTTATAGTTATAGTTGGAATCCTGTTTGGATAAATAGCCCAGGAGTACAATCAGTTTGCCCTACAACCACTACACAGTACATAGTTACAGTTTCAGATAATGGAACTTCTTCAACAACATCAGATACTATTACCATTAATGTTGTTCTTCCTCCAGTTACTCAAAATAATATCTCTATCTGTCAGAACGAGGGATCTGTTGTTTTATCTGCCAATCCTCTAGGGGGTAATTGGTCTGGAACAGGTATTGTTAGTAGTTCTAATGGAGTGTTTAGTGCAAGTGGTTTAATTCCAGGTGTCTATACTGTAGATTATGGTTTTTCTGGATGTGTAGATAATGTAGATGTAACAATTTTAGAGGTGTATGCAGGAGAAGATATATCGGCATGCCCTAATTCACCAATTTTTAATCTTAACACATCTTTAACCACCCCTGGAGGTATTTGGAGTGGAAATGGGATTCAATCAAATGGAAATATTAATGTTGGTAGTGCAACTACAATTATTCCTGCAATTTATACCTTACCAAATGGATGTTCAGATACTTTACTTATAAATGTGGATGGAGTAAGTGTACAGGCTGATGATACGGTATGTCAAAACTCAGGTAATTATTCTCTTACTTTTTCTCCTACGAATGGAGTTTGGACAGTTCCTCAAGATAATCCTCAACAACCAAGTGTTTGTCCTAATCCAATTTCTATTTTTCCTCATCAAGAGGGGTGGGAGGGTGGATTTGCAGGGTGGACACCAGATCCAAATAATGATTTTGATTGGTTTTTAAATAATGGAGGTACTCCTTCTTCATCAACAGGTCCTCAATCGGCATTTCAAGGATTAAGTTATATTTATACTGAGGCTTCAGGTTCTAATTATCCGGATAAAACCTCTTCTATTATAAGTCCTTGTATTAATTTATCTGAATATAATAATCCTGCCCTTTATTTTTGGTATCATAAGTATGGAGCTGGTCAAGGCACTTTTGCGGTAGATGTTTCTACAGATAATGGATTAACTTGGAATTGGAATGTTTTTTGGAAAGATGGTGATTTGGGAAATCAATGGAATGAAGCTGTAATTGATTTAACAAATTACAACTCTCCTGAGGTTTTGGTTAGACTGAGGGTAAAAACAGGAGATTGGCAGTCTGATGTTGCGGTTGATAAATTATCTATTTTATCTGGTCCTGTTAGTCCGGATGGAGACTTTTTTACAAATATAGCTTCACATGGAATTCATAACTTAACTTATTTAATAGAGGGTTGTGAGGATTATGTAAATATTTATGTAAAAGAGATTGATGCAGGGCCTGATCAAATTGTGTGTCCATCACAGTCAGTGTTTAATATTTTTGGAAGTCCATTAGCAGGTATTTGGTCTGGTTCTCATATAACAAATTCCACCCTTGGAACATTTAACCCCTCTTTAGGTTTGGGTCAAACTACAGTAACTTATACCTTTGATGGATGTACAGATACTGCTATTTATAATGTTGTCGAGACAGATATTTTTGATGATACACTTTTTACTTGCTCTAATGGAGGTATTCAAGTATTAGATATGAATCTTGTCCCTAGAACACCTTGGAATGGTCTTTGGTCTGGGAGTGGTATTGTTTCTCCAAATTATCCAGGTGAGTTTAACCCAGTAGTAGCTGGAATAGGAAATCATTTGATTAGTTATACAGCAAACTCATGTATTGATAATTTTATAATTAAGGTATTACCTCCTTCTTTTTTAATAGACACGCTTATTTGTTCTTCTTCTCCTGATGTATTTTTGGATGTAAATCCTAGTGGAGGAGTATGGGGAGGTAGTGGTATTGTGAATAATAGTACAGGTTTGTTTTCTCCCTCTTCTCTTTCAGTAGGGAATCATTTGGTCGGATACATGAATACTAGTGGGTGTGTAGATACTTTCACCATTACAATTTATAACGATCCAGTTTTAAGTTTTAGTGGGTTTGAGAATTATTATTGTTTTAAGGATACTATGATAAATATTAATGTCAGTCCAACAGGGGGGGTGTTGAGTGGTAATGGAGTAAGTGGAACTAGTTTTAATCCATCAATTGCAGGTACTGGATATCACAATATATCCTATACGTACGGATTAGGTGATTGTTCTCAATCTATTGATACTGTTGTATTTGTAGATAACAAATTCGTTAGTGAAACTTATGTTACAAATGATACTATTTGTTTAGGAGAATTAAGTTCTATTGGTGTAACAGTTAGTGGGGGATCATCTAACTATTCATTTAGTTGGAATAATAATACAACTACTAGTTTTAATCAATTAGTTTCTCCAAGTGTAAGTACTAGCTATATTGTTACATCTTCGGATGGATGTTCAGATGATAATTTAGATACAATTGATATAGTTGTATTACCTACCTTTGATTTAGCCTTTAGTACATCAGAGAAACAGTGTTATGGTGAGATTGGACATGCTGTAGTTTCTGCCTCTCCAACAGGAAATTATTCTTATGAATGGAATACTAATCCTATTCAGTATTCAGACAGTATAAATGCGTCTGTTAGTAGAGATTATAGAGTAGATGTACAAGATAATAATACAGGATGTATTGTATCGGACACTATCACCATACCTGGTTATGAGAATCTATTTGCTTCCTTTTTTACAAATACTACTTCTTGCGTGTCTGTATTAAATGGAGAACTCCAATTCTTAAATGCTTCTATTTATACCGAATCTGAACTTTCATCTAATAGTTATTGGGATTTTGGAGATGGTACTGTAGTATCATTTAAACCTGATGAAAATCCTACACATGTCTATATAGATACAGGTAATTTTAATGTAAATCTAGTGTTGGTAAACAATGGAATGTGTTCAGATACTTTTTCTTCATCCGTATGCATTATTTCAGATAATAAATTATTTGCTCCAAACTCTTTTAGTCCTAATGGAGATAATTGTAACGATAAATTTTATTTGAGTGGTTTAGGTGATTTTATAGATTTTAATCTTAAAGTCTATACGAGGTGGGGTGGTGATATGATACATGAATCTGAGGACATAGTTTTTATGGATAATGTTACAGATAATAATTTATGTAATAATAATAATCCGTTGCAAGAATATTATAGAATGGGAGAGTGGAATGGTATTTTAGAAAACGGCGAAGAGGCAGTTCAAGGAACATACGTATTTATAGCTTCTTATTCCCTTCCAAATAACTATAAGCGACAATATTTAGTAGGAAATATTATTCTTCTTAGATAGAAGATTGAAATTATTTATTTCTTTTCTTCAGAATATCCTTCTCCTTCAACAAATTCGTAACTATATTCTAGAATTTTCCATTTTCTTTTATGATCTTGTTGTAGGATTAACCTTTCGGAATGGTTTAAAGTATGCTTATAGTTACTTTCATATTGAAACTCAGCATAATATCCATCAGGAAAAGAAGCTAGCATTGGATCAATTTCAGAAGGATTACTAGTGAAATTCCTAAATATTTCGATTCTTTCATTAAACTCACCAAAACTTGTCATGATTTCACCTATTCCTAATACCCAGTCATTAGAGTTAAATTTTCTTTTTAACTCTAAAGAAAGATCTTCCCATGATTCTAAATATAATCCAGAATTTACATTATTAAACCATATTACTGCTGTTGAACTTGCTTGCTTTAGTTGGTTGTCTTTATTTATCTGAGAATATGAGTTAAATATTATTCCTATTATTAAGAAAATTATTAGTGCTATTCTTTTCATTTCTTTTTTTTTTTTTTTTTTCGCTTTTCAAAAGTATAAATTTATGAACTAAAATAATCGTTATAAATTGTCTATTTTTTCATAAAAAAGCAAAACTAATTTTCTTAAATTCACTATATTACCTAGTAGAAACTATCTAAAAAGATGATAAATATCTATAAATTTCATGATTTTAGTGGTAAAACCTTAAAAGTTATCAACTTCCTCTCACCTAGTAAAAATATTTTTTAATCTAGTAGGAGACGTCCTTATTTTTAATCTTTTGTTTTCTCAATTAAAAAATTTAAACACTTGATTATCAATTTATTAAGTTTGTTTTATGCATAGTTTTTTTAATTTTATGTATATCTAGATTTTATTTTAATAGTAAATTTATAGGATTAATTATTTTTACATTTTGATGTACTTATTAACATTTAAAATTAAAATACTAGATAAGAAATTTGTCTAATAGAATTATTTAACTATATTTATACCGTAAAAAAAATTATTAACCAAAAAAATTATTACTATGGCTTACGAGCACACAAATTCAAAAGGTAACACTTATCACCTAAACTCAAAAGATGTTACATTAAAATCAACTGGTAGAGTACAAACTATTTATTATTTCTCAAAGGATTCAAGATCTACTGGATGTGATTTACCAGCAGGTAAACAAGTAATTGAGAATGCAAAGACAGGTTTGCCAATGTTAAAAAACAAATAGGTCTGTTAATTAACCGATTATAAGAAGAAAGCCTTAACATATGTTAGGGCTTTTTTTATGCTACATTTCTTTAAAATATTAGTTAAATTTGAACACCCTTATCGGAATATAATTAATATTATGTTAAATAGAATGTTAAAATTATATCAAAAAATAGACTATTATACCTACTCTAAATTTCTATAGCTGATTCAATTAAATATATTAAATAATTTCTATGTTGCTTTGTTGACAGATTCCCTACATCCGTGTTAAGATTGTTTTTTAACCAAACTAAATTATAATGTGCTTTGGATTTAGAGATTAAATCATATTTAGATTTATTATCAATAATCTTTATTAATCTATTTATGTAACTTATTTGTAGGTACTGTCTAATACTACTAACACTTTTGTTAAAATCCTGATCAAATATTGATTTTCTTAAATCAATCATAAACTCTGTTATATCATATTCATTACCATATAATGTAGAGTTGGTCATTCTAATTAAAACATTTGGATGTAGTAATTGATCAAGAATTCTAGATTGATATCTTAAAATTCTTTCATGGACTTGCGGGTCTTCTGATATTGTAAATCCTCTTCTTTGTCGCTGTAAATAAGGAATGATATCGTTTCCTATTAAAGCATTGTTACTAAATCCATATTCAGAAATAATCTCCATCGCTTGTTTCTGTGTTTCTTTGTTGACACTTTCGAAAGGTTTTTTTGTAGAGTTTTGGGATATATGTGATAAATCTACTTTAACGCCTCCTACTTGTCTAGAAACTACTTCTAATGATTGAAAATAAGAGTATACTAAAGTTCGGTAAGATCTAAATAAATCATCATATGTGTCATTTTTAGAATTGTAATTTTCTTTCAAATTTTTAAGTAATCTTTCTACTAGTTTAATTCTCTGTATTGAGAAGTTTAATTGATCACTAGATAAATCATAAATCATCGCGTCTGGGTCTGTGCCTTTACCTGGCCTTCGCATATCAAAAGCATCATTTGCAAACGCTAATTCTTTTTCTGTTGATCTAGATAGTATATTATTTAGTCCTATTTTTTCGCTTAAAGAATCTAAATAATCAGTATATCCATATTGAATAGCCCAAATATCATATAAACCAGGTTTAATGTCAAAATAAAGGCCTTGATTCTCAATCTTTTCAGCAATATTTATTGCGGGATATTCCATTACAGAATTACAAATACCTTTCTTATTTACAATATTTTTATTATTTAGTTCCTTGGTTGATAGTAATGTACTCCCTTTAAAATTATGGTTTAGACCTAAAGTGTGTCCTACTTCATGTAGAACTAGTCTATATAAAGACTGTTTTAAAAAATCATTTTTAATTTCCTCTGATAAATTTAGAGATTCTAAATAATTTAATGCTAGATTATTCTCAAAAGATTGATAATGTGCAGCAAAACATTGGTGGTCATCATGGTGAATAAGGTTATTATTTTCATGAAATAAATTATCTTGGAAAATTCGATTAGTAATATATGTCCATTCTAACATAATATCTGCCCCTAATATTTCTCCTGTTCTAGGATTCACAAAAGATGGTCCATAACCACTAAATGGAGGATTTGGTGATGATGACCATCTAAGTACATTATATCTTATGTCTCCAGCATCCCACTCAGCCGTATCAGGTTGTATTTTAACTTGAACAGCATTGATAAATCCAGCATCTTCAAATGCTAAATTCCATTGTTCAACTCCTTTTTTTATGACATCTCTAAGTTCATATGGTGTTGTGTTTTCTATCCACCATACAATTGGTTTCACAGGTTCAGACTTATCAAGTTCAGGATTTTTTTTCTCAAGTCTCCATCTATTAATAAAATCTCTATAGTTTAGTCTATAAAGAGAAGTCATATTATTTGTTTTTGTAGTAAAATATCCAACTCTTGTATCATCCTTTCTTGGAACATATTTGTCATCAGGCATTTGAATTAAACTATGTTGGACTTTAATTGATACATTTCTAGGATCAGTAACAGCTTCGCTTCCTCTGTTAGTTGGATTTTTATTTTCATAGTAATAATTAACAACTATATCTGTGTTTTCAGGATAGTTTCTAATTTTATCATATCTTGTTTTTTTACTTAAATTTCCTAGTTTAAACCCTCCACTCTTATTAAATGTGTATTTAATTTGTTGTAAAGATTCATTCAAGAAAATATTATCGGCATTTATTAAGAAACTGGTATTTTCATTGTTTTTAGCTATTATTTTTTCAGAAACAACTATTGGTGTGTTAATGTTAGTTTTTGATGCTCTTTCTAAAGGATTTTCCGGTTCAAAATAAAATTTAGTATTTTCAATTGTAAATTCAATCTTATCATAATACTTATTTATTTTAATAATCTTAGACCCTCTATAACTACCCTTCATTGCATAAGCGTCAGATACGCCATTTTCTATATAACAAAAATGAATAAATTCCTTCCCAATATGTGAGGTGTCAATCTCTATATATGAATTCCCGTTTTCCTTCTCCTGATAAAAATTAAATAGTCCATTATGTTTTATACATTTCTTTGTCTTTTCTTCTATTTTATCATTCTTTGTTTTTTCTTTTTTTTGATTCTTTTTGATAAATAGGTTATCTAAATTAAACGAGTTTTGTGATACTAAAGAAAAATTCGATATAAAAATAAATATTAATGAAATATATATTTTCTTCATTTTATAGTTATATTTTGTTAGTAATTATTTTAATGAATTTAATAATGTTCTTACATCAGTAGATTCTTTATCCATACCTAATCCATAATAAATTGTTGCTAAAGTATTTAAAGCTGATTTATCATAATTTCCAGTTCCTGCTTCTACCTCTTTAGATTTAATATTGGTGTATTTAATTAAAAATGGTAATGCTTTCTTGTGTAATTCTTCTATTTTTCCTTCTAAAGACGATATCTTAGAAGATTTACTATAATGAGTGTCGTTTAATTCTTTTACTAATGGTTCCGTCATAGACAAATACAAGCTAGCTAAATTATTATTAGCGGATGCGGATTCAGAATTTATCTCCAAAGCCTCCAAAAGATCTCTTTCGGCATCTGTTGTATTTCCTGTTTTAGCAAGCATCTGACTTCTGATAATATATAGTATTTCGTTTGAATTATCAAGATCTATTGCGTCTGATAGTTTTGAAATTATATCTTCTGTAGAAGATCCCATTTTCATTAATAAATCAATTTCAGAGTTTATTAACACTATTTCTGAAGGAAATTGTGCCAATCCTTTCTGTATATAATTTAATGCATTCTGAAGCTCTTCTTTCTTTGAATAAACAGAACTCATGTAATAATATACCATTGGGTCGTTCGTATTTAAATCAATTGAATTTTGTAAATATTCAATTTGAGACTCTACATCTTCTAATTGTAGAGAGGCTAAATATAGATTTTTGTAAATTGCATCAGGTACAATATTTCCTCTTTTTAATAAGTTGTCTTTGTCTAGAGGTATGATTCTAAAAATTTCATTGTACTTATTTATAGCATTTTTAAACTTTTGATTATTATAATCATCAGCACCACTATTAAACAGATTGTATCCACATTGCACTAGTCCATTCAAGACATCTTCTTCTCTAGTCCATTTTCTTACCACTATCCTCCCCTTTTTGTCTCTGTCTAGACACCTTATGTGTGCTTCAGTAGCTTCAAAGACTGCGTTTTCATCTAATTCAGAATGATTTGTAATTATCTCAAGATATATTTGAGCTCTATAATTCCACATTTTTGGATCATTAGAAGTAGACTCATGTTGATGTGCTAAGTCGATAAAATGTTTAGCTTCAGAAATATTAGTTTTAACATTGTCTTTTTCTTGTCTGAATGCATTATATGCATTCTGTACATTTTTAGATTGTGAAAAACTAACAAAACAGATTGAGCTTATAAGTAAGCTTAAGATTATTTTTTTCATTATTTTATTTCCTTAATTTTATAATTATATCTAATTCCATTTTTAGCAGTTAAGTTTTCTAGATTCTTTTTTATCAGATAAGAGTTACCTACAATAACAATTTGCATGTTGTCTTTTCTAATGTTCCTTTCAGCTAGTTGGTCAATGTCATCTTTTGTAATTGAATTTAAAACATTTACCTGTTTTTTGATAAAACTCTTATCTAGATCATACGTTAATATTCTGTTTAGAAATCCAAGTTTCTGCATAGGTGATTCGTATTTTAATGCATCTGCATTAAGTAATGAACTCTTAGTAAAACGTAATTCTTCATTAGTTATTCCATCTGATACATAATTTTCAACTTCAGATAATATTTCCACTAAAGCACTATCGGTTACTTCTGTTTTAACTGAAGAAAATATAGTAAAGGTTCCATTATTTTTTGAACCATTAAAGAAAGAATATACTCCATATGTATATCCTTTATCTTCTCGTAAATTAAGAAACAACCTTCCTGATGCACCACTTCCTAGTGGATAGTTCATTATTCTAGATTTAAAATATTCACCATCTACATCAAATTTATTAGACTTGTGTCCCATATATATTACAGACTGTGTAGCTCCTGGTTTATCTATTATATATATTTGTGTTGGACCATCTGCCGGATATTCAAAGTTTTCAGGTATAACAAAATTTTCTTTGTTTTTCCAATTTTCTAAGAAGGATAATTTATCAAGTATTTTCTCTTTTGAGATATCTCCAACTATAGTAATTGAAGTAATAGATGGAGTATAATAATTATTATAAAAGTCTTGAATGTGTTTTATTTTTATTTTATTAATAGTTTTTTCTGATGCTGTATATCCATCTGGGGTATCACCAAATAGTATCTCTTTAAATTTGTTTGAACCGATATATTGTGCTGATTTTTCTTGAGAATTTAAAAATTCTACTTGTTGTTTTTTTATTGTTTTTAATTCCTCTTTATTAAATCCTGGATTAAACAGTTTTTCTTCTAGTAAATTTAAGGTTTCGTCAATTTTTTTTGATAAAGAAGAAACAAAAATTGTAGTTGAATTTCCACTAGAAGAAAAAGAGATTTCAGACCCTAATTTTGATAAAGATTTCTCCATTTCTTCACTACTGTAGTTTGCAGTACTTTTATTCATTAATTCAGCAGTAATGCTAGCAAGACCTAATTTCTTTTTGTCCTCAAGATAGTTTCCACCATCTATCTTTATTTGTAGAAATACTTTTGGCACTTCTGAATATTCTGTTCCTATTAGTTTTATTCCATTATTTAACTCTGAGGTGTAGTAATCAGGAACTTTAGGTGCTTTTGGAGTTTTGGGTTCAGGTTGTTCAGAACGACAACAATTATCATATTCTCCTTCAGACTTATTATAGACTAATCCTTTATATTGTGGATCTTCTTTCAAAATTAAATTAGAATTTGGGTTAAAACTCTCCAAAACTAATTCCTCCTCTGAAAAAGGGTTTTTAGGGCTTACATTCATAATAACAGCATTTCTGTTTTTTATGTATTGTTTATAAACTCTCATAACATCATCTCTGGTTACATTTTTATATCTCTTAATCTCAGATGTTATATTATATTTTCCTTTTGCTAACCATTCCCATGAAGAAATAGAAGAAACCTTTGATGAAATGGACATCTTCCTATTGATAATTTCAGATTCCATTTTTGTTTTTACCATATCTAATTCTATATCAGTAAACCCTTTTTTTTCCCATTCTGAAATAGAGGATCTAATTTGGGTTTCTATGTCGTTAAAGTATAGTCTTTCATCTTCTCCCCATTTAGGATAGGATAAAACAATAAATTGAAACTCCCCAGATAACTCTCTACATGGATGTTGAACAACAGCTTGAATGGCTTTTTCACTCTTTACAAAATTTTTGTAGAAAATAGAACTATTACCCTCTCCCATTAACGAGCTTAAAATATCTAATGCAGCTTCGTCTTTGTGATAATTTGGAACAGTCGGAAACACAATTTGAGTCATTGGAAGGTATACATTGTCAGTATATCCACAATATTTATCTTGTGTCAATCTTGGTACATTAGGTCTCATATCTCTAACTTTTGGCCCACTATTTATGTTTCCAAAATATTTATTAACAAGTTTTACCACTTCTTCAGAATTCACATCACCAGCTATCGTTAGTATAGCGTTATTTGGACCATACCACCTCAAGAAAAAATTCTTCAAATCCTGAAGGTTTGCTCTGTCTAAATCATCTGTGTAACCAATTACAGGCCAATTATATGGATGATTGGAAGGGTATAGATTTTGTCCTAATACTTCATAGCTTAGACCATATTGTTGATTGATTTGAACTTGTTGTTTTTCTTTTTTAACAACATCTCTTTGATTTTCAAACTTTTCCTCAGAAACAGCATCGAGAAAAAACCCCATCCTGTCTGATTCTAACCATAAAGCTGTTTCTAAATAATTATTTGGTACAGTTTGAAAATAAACAGTTCTATCAGATGATGTATTTCCGTTCATGTTACCACCAGCTTCACTTATTATTTTAAAATGCATTTCATCAGGTACATTTTCTGATCCTTGAAACATCATATGTTCAAATAAATGTGCAAATCCTGATTTTCCCGCACTCTCTCTATTAGATCCTACATGGTAGGTAACGTGAACTTGTGCGATCGGATCGGATTGGTCTTCATGAATAAGAAGAGTTAAACCATTTGGAAATACCCATTTCTCATAAGTTATATCTAATTCCTCACTACCTTTTTTACTTATGAGGGTAGGCTCAGTTATTTCTTGAGCAAAAATTGAAGAACTAAAAAATATAAGTGTTAATAATAACTTATTCTTCATTTTCAGTATTTGATTCGTTATTGTTTTCTATGTTTTCATCAGATTTCTCAGGGGTTTCCTCAGTAATAGATTCGCTTATAATAGTATTTCCTTCTTCATCTAAAACTATTTCGTCCACTCCTTTAAATTTTGAAACCTTAGCAACAGAAGCAATAGAATCATTATCTCTTAATCTGATAATTTTAACCCCTTGAGTAGCTCTTCCCATTTCTCTTAAAGTGTCTACTCCAATTCTGATAGTAATTCCAGACTTATTAATAACCATTAAGTCATCATCATCTGTCACGTTCTTGAGTGCAATTAAATTTCCTGTTTTTTCAGTTATATTTATAGTTTTCACTCCTTTTCCTCCTCTATTTGTGATTCTATATTCTTCAATCGAGGATCTTTTTCCATATCCATTTTCCGCGACAACGAGAACGCTAGATTCCATATCATTTACACAAATCATCCCAATTACTTCATCATTATCATCTTTCAATCGAATTCCTCTAACACCTGAAGCTGTTCTCCCCATTGATCTAACTTTTTCTTCTTCAAATCTAATACATTTACCAGATTTAACAGCCATCATAATTTGAGATTCTCCATTTGTCATTTTAGCTTCTAATAACTGATCCCCATCTTTAATGGTAATTGCATTAATACCATTAGTTCTTGGTCTAGAATATTGTTCTAAAGACGTCTTTTTAATTTGTCCTTTTTTAGTACACATTACAATATAATTAGCATTTACATATTCTTCATCTTTTAAATCTTTAGTGTTTATGTAAGCCATAACCTTGTCATCAGAAGGAATGTTGATTAAATTCTGAATAGCTCTACCTTTTGATGTTTTACTTCCTTCTGGAATTTCATAAACTCTTAACCAGAAACATTTTCCTTGTTCGGTAAAGAACAACATATAGTCGTGATTATTTGCCATAACCATTTCTTCTACAAAATCTTCATCTCTGGTTGTTGCTCCTTTACTTCCAACACCTCCCCTTCCTTGAGATCTGTATTCTGATAATGATGTTCTTTTAATATAACCTAAATGTGAAATAGTAATTAAAACTTCTTCATTTGGAATCATATCTTCAATACTTACTTCTGATGAAGAATATTCAATATTAGACCTTCTGTGATCTCCGTACTTCTCTTTGACGTCTTTTAGATCATCAACTAATAAGGATAATCTTAAATCTTCATTTGAAAGAATTTCTTGAAATCTCTTAATTTTCTCCATGATTTCAGTATGTTCATCTTTAATTTTCCCTCTTTCTAATCCAGTAAGTTTCTGAAGTCTTAGGTCAAGAATTGCTTTTGCTTGAATTTCAGATAAAGAAAAATTACTGATTAAACCATTTTTAGCATCTTCAGGTGTTTGAGATGATCTAATTAATTTAATAATTGCATCTAAATTGTCTAATGCGATAAGTAATCCTTCTAAAATATGAGCTCTTTTTTCAGATTGAGTTAATTCATACTTAGTTTTCCTAATTAATACTTCATGTCGGTGAGCAACAAATAATTGTATTAAGTCTTTAAGATTTAATAATTTTGGCCTTCCTTTAACAAGAGCTATATTATTTACACTAAAAGAAGATTGTAGTTGAGTATATTTATATAATTTATTCAAAACGATATTAGGAATTGCGTCTCTTTTTAACTCATAAACAATTCTCATTCCTGTTCTGTCTGACTCATCTCTAATGTCTGATATCCCTTCTATTTTCTTACTATTAACTAAATCAGCAGTTTTTTTAATCATGTCTGATTTATTTACCATAAAAGGAATCTCTTCTACAATAATTCTTTCTTTTTGACCTGACTCTTCAAACTTAATTTTTCCTCTCATCACAACTCTTCCTCTACCAGTTTCAAATGCTGATCGTACTCCATCATAACCATAAATCGTTCCTCCAGTTGGAAAATCAGGAGCCTTTATATACTCCATAAGCTCTGAAATCTCAATATCACCTCTTTTCTGAATGTAAGCGATGATTCCATCGACAACTTCTGTTAAATTATGTGGTGGCATATTAGTAGCCATACCAACTGCAATACCCGTCCCTCCATTCAACAATAAATTTGGTAATCTAGCAGGTAATACTGTAGGTTCTTTTAATGAGTCATCAAAGTTATTTTGCCAATCTATAGTGTCTTTGTCAATGTCTAACAATAAATCTTCAGCAGTTTTTCTCATTCTAGCCTCAGTATATCTCATTGCAGCAGGATTATCTCCATCAATAGACCCAAAGTTACCTTGCCCATCTACTAGTAGATATCTCATAGACCATTCTTGAGCCATACGAACCATTGCGTCATATACAGCAGTATCACCATGAGGATGAAATTTACCAAGTACCTCTCCTACAATTCTAGCTGATTTTTTATATGATGCAGAAGACCTCACTCCTAATTCATGCATTCCAAATAAAATTCTTCTATGAACTGGTTTTAATCCGTCTCTCACATCTGGTAAAGCTCTAGATACAATCACTGACATTGAGTAGTCAATGTACTTTGATTTCATTTCCTCCTCAATATTTATAGGGATAATCTTTTCTCCTTCTGGCATTTTTATTAGTTTTTTTATTAAAGAAACAAATAAACAAAATTTCCGTATTTTAATAGAGAAATTAGAGTTTAAATATGTATGTAAGTTATGAACAATTTTTGTTGAAAAAACAAATGTTGTTACCTGATTAAATATATAAAAAATAACTAATTATTGCAGTGTGATATTTAAAATAAAAATTAAGTGATATGAATGCGAATTTTTCAAACAGAATGATTACAGTGTTAGAGTATGTAAAAGAAGAAGCTTTAAGACTTGGAGATGAAACTATTGGTGTAGAACATTTAATTCTTGGCATCATAAGAGAGGGTGAAGGCACGGCTGTAAGAACATTAAATACTTTGGGATTAGACGTAAAGGATTTGAGGAAAATTATTGAACAAGTTGTATCTATTAGTGAAAGGAAAACCCTACCATTTAACTCGCATGATAACGATATAAGTAAACAAGCTAAGAATATAATTGATAAATCAATTATGGAACTTCAGCAAACAGATGAAAGAAAAATAAAAACTATTCACATTTTACTTTCAATTATGAGAGATAAAAACAATGTTGTTTATTCCACTCTTAAAAAGTTAAGAATTGATTATGAAAAAGTTCTTGAAACATATTTAAGTATTCAGGATAAATATAGTGATCATGATGACGATGTGGATTCAAATAGTGATGATGATTTATTTGGAGAACCAAAAAAAGAAAATGTTTCTCATTCTAATAAAAGAAGTAAAACACCAACACTTGATAATTTTGGAAGAGATTTAACATTTATGGCAGAAGAAAATAAATTAGATCCAATTGTAGGCAGACATTATGAGATAGAAAGGGTATCTCAGATATTAAGTAGAAGAAAGAAGAATAACCCTATACTTATTGGAGAACCAGGAGTTGGTAAATCCGCAATTGCAGAGGGACTAGCATTAAGAATAGTGCAGAGAAAAGTCTCTAGAATCTTATTTAATAAAAGGATTATCATGCTTGATTTAGCTGCACTTGTAGCTGGAACAAAATATAGGGGACAGTTTGAGGAAAGAATGAAGGGTATTATTACAGAGTTAAACGATAACCCTGACATAATTTTGTTTATAGATGAAATTCATACTTTAGTTGGAGCTGGGGGAGCATCTGGGTCTTTAGACGCTTCTAACATGTTTAAACCAGCACTTGCTAGAGGAGAACTTCAATGTATTGGAGCTACCACACTTGATGAGTACAGACAAAATATTGAGAAAGATGGAGCTTTAGAAAGAAGGTTTCAGAAAGTGATGGTTGAACCTACTTCTCCAGAGGAAACATTAGAAATCCTTAAGAACATTAAAGATAGATATGAAGAGCATCATAATGTAGATTATACCAATCAAGCACTAGAAGCTTGTGTGAAATTAACCAACAGATATATGAGTGATAGATATTTACCAGATAAAGCAATTGACGCTTTAGATGAAGCGGGGTCTAGAGTACATATAACTAATATTGAAGTTCCTCAAAACATCTTAGATTTAGAGAAAGAATTAGAGAGTATTAATATTGAAAAACAAGAAGCTATTAATAAGCAAAAATTTGAGGATGCTGCAATTATCAGGGACAAAGAGAAGTCGGTAGAGTCTAAGTTATTACATGCTAAAGATATATGGGAAAAACAACTAAAAAGTAAAAAAGAGTTAGTTACTGAAGACAATGTTGAAAATGTTGTTTCTATGATGACGGGGATTCCAGTTCAGAGAGTTGCTACTCATGAAAATAATAAGTTGTTAAATATGCCTCAAAATTTAAAAACCAATGTTGTCGGACAAGATGATGCAATAGATAAAATTGTTAAGGCAATAAAAAGAAACAGAGTAGGTTTAAAAGATCCTAATAAGCCTATCGGTTCTTTTATTTTTCTAGGTCCAACTGGTGTTGGTAAAACTCAATTAGCTAAAGCATTAACAGTGGAAATGTTTGATTCTGTAGATTCTTTAATCCGGATAGACATGAGTGAGTATATGGAAAAATTTGCCGTTTCTCGTCTAATAGGAGCTCCTCCTGGTTACGTTGGATATGAGGAGGGAGGACAGTTGACAGAAAAAGTAAGAAGAAAACCTTATTCCATTATTTTATTAGATGAAATTGAGAAAGCTCATCCTGATGTGTTTAACATTCTTCTTCAAGCTTTAGATGATGGCCTACTTACAGATAGTATGGGAAGAAAAATAAGTTTTAAGAATACTATAATTATAATGACTTCTAATATTGGTTCTCGTCAGTTAAAGGATTTTGGACAGGGAGTTGGTTTTAATACTTCTTCTAGAAAAGAAAATTTAGATAATCATTCTAAAAGTGTAATTCAAAAGGCTTTAACTAAAAGTTTTGCACCTGAGTTTCTAAATAGAATTGATGATGTAATCATTTTTAATAGTTTGTCTAAGGAAAATTTAAATTGCATTATTGATATTGAAATGAAAGGTATCTTAGAGAGAATAGAAGAAATTGGTTATTCTGTTACAATATCTGAAAAAGCTAAAGATTTTATTGCGGAAAAGGGATACGATAAACATTATGGAGCTCGACCGTTAAAAAGAGCTATACAGAAGTATTTTGAGGATCCATTAGCTGAGGAGATAATACAATCTAAAATATCAGAAGGAGATAGTATCAAAGTTGATTTAAGTAAAGATAATACAGAATTAACTATGAAGTTAGTTAAAGTTAAGAAAAAATCAAAACCAAAAAACACAGAAAAGACAAAATAGCCTTAGATTAAAATATCTTTTTTTTTCTTACGTCAAATTGTTGAATCATATTTTTATTGATTTTTCAGTTAAAAAATTATAAAAAGGTAGACACTCTTTATAAAGAGTTTCTTCCTCTCTATTAAGTAAGATTTTCTTTTCCTTATAAGTTGAGAAAGTTGTAGAGTTATGAGTATTTTGATACCAGTAATTTGCCCAGACTCCATCCTCTTTTTTTGGACCCTTTGTCCATTCTAACATGTTTTTATCAAATGGAATTCCTATTTTATCGCACAACTCTGAAAGTATTCCGTTTGGATTCTGTAATAAGTATTTAGAGTCTAACACAATAAGTTCTTTCCCTTTTTCCTTCAATTCATGATATAATTCATACTGCATTTTAACTCCTATATCCTTCATTTTTGGACCTGCGATTATTTTTGAATAAGAATGAATAATCTCTTTAGGATTTCTAATAAAAATAACATTTATAACACTGTAGAGAAAACTCTTATCAATATCGACTAAGAAATGAGTCATTAACTTAAAGAAAGAATGTTTTGGATAATCTTTTAATATAATATCTTTCACAACTTTTTCACCATTTTTTTCTTGAGTGTCTAACACTTCCTCTCTTGCGGGATGATTAGAGTTAGTTACTTTTAAATAGTGTGCGTATAGGGGTTCGTCAAAAACTATTGTGTCAAGACGAGACCTAAAAGAATACATAAGAGCGGTAGAAACATTTCTCGGACAAGACCATAAACAAATTTTCTTATTCATCTAGTCTTATTATTAACTGATTTATTTCTTTTGAGAACAAGCACTGAAATATCTTAGGTAACCATCTTTAAACGAATCATGAACTTTACTTCCTTCTACCGCAGCAAAAGATTCAAGAATCTTCTTAAATATGCCAGATTGCAATTTACTTATTGATTCTTTCCTTTCTTTAGACATTAAAACTGTTGCTGTTATAATATTTTGTGTAATTTCTTGAGAGTTTATTAATTTCAATTCATCTGTATCTATATTGGACAACATATCCCCTACTAAATCATTTCTTCTCACATCGCAAAATAGGAAATGTCCCCCTGGTTTTAAAATTCTTGTAACTTCATTAATAAATTTACTCATAGAAGCGTAACAATGAGAAGATTCAACATTTATTACTGCGTCAAAAGTGTCGTTACCGTAAGGTATATTTCCAGAATCTCCTACAATAAAAGATAGATTATCAATATTATATTTTTCATTACAATCCCTCACTGCCGAAGGGCTAATATCTAATCCTATAAGTTCAGTTGGATTCATATACCTAGAAATATATGAAGCACCTCCACCTCTACCAGATCCAATTTCTAGAACCTTTTTATTTTCTAAATTTATTTGAGATGCTACATGGTGGTATAAATAAATTTGATATCTATTACAATTGTCCTCTTCTTTTAAGTCTAAATGTAAATTTTTACTAGCGAATCCATAATTCATAAATTGAATATCTTGAACCTTATTTGCAAATATAGTATACCACTTCTTCCAAAAGAATCTTTTAAAAGAAGGAAAAACACTGAATAAATAATAGAAAAATTTATAAAGCATTATTTCTCTTCTATAGATCTCATGTATTTATCCATCACTTTTGCACTCATCCCCATATTAGAGAATCCTCCATCATGAAATAAATTTTGCATAGTTATTTTCTTTGTGTAATCTGAAAATAAAGAAATACAGTAATTTGCACAATCTTCAGCTGTTGCATTTCCTAGTGGAGAAAGGTCGTCTGCAAACTTAAAAAATCCATCAAAACCAGAAACTCCACTTCCGGCAGTTGTTATAGTTGGTGATTGAGAAACGGTATTTATTCTTACATTCTTTTTTAATCCATAATGGTATCCAAAACTTCTTGCTATTGATTCTAAAAGTGCTTTATTATCTGCCATGTCATTATAAGTGTGGAAAACTCTTTGTGCGGCAATATAAGATAAACCAACTACCGACCCCCATTCGTTTAATGCATCTAAATCCCAGGCTGCTTTTATTGTTTTATGAAATGAAGTAGCTGAAACATCCATTCCCTTTAGAGTCCAATCATAGTTCATTTCATAATATTGTTTTCCTTTTCTTACATTTACAGACATTCCAATAGAATGCAATACAAAATCGATCTTACCTCCTAGGTGTTCGATTGCTTTTGTATAAAGATTATTTAAATCTTCCGTATTTGTAGCATCTGCAGGAATTACTATTGAATTTGTTTTTTCAGCAAGTTCATTAATTGTACCCATCCTTAAAGCTATAGGTGCATTTGTAAGTACTATTTCCGCTCCCTCTCTAAATGCATATTCTGCTACTTTCCAAGCAATTGACTGATTATCTAATGCTCCAAAAATAATTCCTTTCTTTCCTTTTAATATTCCATTTGGCATTCTTTTAATTTTAGTTATTAAACTACAAATATACAAATTATTGACTTAATAATTCTTTAGCGTTATTAATAGATGTTTCAGTTACTTTTTTACCACTTAACATCTTTGCAATCTCCTCTATTCTTTCTTCTGAAGTTAGTTTCTTAGTGCCTGAAGTTGTTCTTTCAGATTTTTCCTTTTTATAAACTTTGAAATGATGGTTTGCTTTTGACGCTATTTGTGGGAGATGTGTTACTGAGATGACTTGCCTTTTTAAGCTCATTTCCTTCATCATTTCAGACATTAAGTCTGCAATCTCTCCAGAAACCCCAGTGTCTATTTCGTCAAAAATTAAGCAAGATAAATTGTCAAAATCAGATATTAAATACGAAAAACAAAGCATTAACCTTGATAATTCCCCTCCTGAAGCAACTTTGTTGATCTCTAATGGTTCTGATCCTTTATTTGCAGAAAACATAAAGTTTATAATATCGTTTCCTGAAATATTAAAATCATTTCTTTGTTGAATGTCAATAATAAACTCAGGTGATGTAATCCCTAACTTTCTTAGGTGTGATTCTACATTTTTCTGAAACTCTTTCCTTACTGATTTTCTTTTCTTAGTTAAAACTCCTGCTGTTGTAGATAGTTCTTTTTTAACGTTTTCTAGTCTCTCTTCTTTTTCTTTCATAATTGACTCAGAGTGAGTGGAAGATTGAATTTTAGTCTTCATTTCATCTAAGAGTGAGAGAAGTTCAGAAATATTCTGCTTGCTATGTTTTGATAGTAATGAGTTTATAAGATCAAGTCTTTCTCCTATTTTTGATAATTCTTCTGGGTTATTTTTTATAGACTCATTAATATTCTGAACTTCTATTTCAAGATCTTGTACCTCAATTCTGACAGAACTAATTCTATCTGATAGTTTCCTTAATTCTTCTGAAAAATTAGATATTTTACCTAAATCATTTTCAATTTCTGATAATCTAGAATATAACCCGTTTTCTTCAGATATATAGTTATACATCTTAGAAAGTTTTTCTGTAATTGAAGATGAGTTTTCTAATACATTATATTCAGACTCTAGAGTTATCTTCTCTTCTTCCTTTAAAGAAGCTTGTTCAATTTCATTTATTTGAAATCTAAGAAACTCTAATTCAGTTTCAGATAATTTACCTCCTTCCTTTAATTCTTTTATTTCAGAAGAAAGTTGAGTAAATCTTAAATATATACTCTGATATTTAGAAAGTTCATATTCACTTTTTGCAATTTTATCTAAAAGTTCAAGTTGTTTATCCTCAGATTTTAACTTTAAAGATTGATTTTGAGAATATATTTCAAGAAAGTTGCTAGTGATATCTTGTAGAATTGATAGAGAAACAGGGCTATCATTAATGAAGGACCTACTTTTTCCTGTTGATAATATCTCTCTTCTAATAATACTTATAGTGTCAAAATCTAAATCATGTTTTAAAAATAAGTATTCCATTTCTTTAGAAACATAAATTTTAAGTTCTAAAAGACATTTCTTTTCTTTGTCATATAAACTACCTCTATCAGACCTTTTTCCTAGTAGTAAAGAAATGGCATCTAAAATTATTGATTTTCCAGCTCCAGTTTCACCTGAAAGAACCGTAAAACCTTTTTCAAAATCTATTTCTAGAGATTCAATAAGGACATAATTTTGAATGAGAAGATGTTTAATCATTACCTTCCTTCAGAATTATTTGTAATTGACTGATATAGCGATGAGTTAGAAGGGTCTACTTCAATTAAGGTTTTAATGATTCTGGCTTGTTCATTCGGATAGGCTTCTGAATAAATTTTTGATATTTCTTCAGCTTTTGAGTCAAAAAATAGTTTTATAATAAATGCAGAAGGATTTTCTCTGTATATTTTTCGTATTTCTTCTAATGATTCTGTAATCTCAAATCTAGCGTCCTCTGGTTCTTCAGCTAATTTATCCATACCTAATCTATGATACCTGTATAAGATATCATGCATAGAACCATATCTAGACTCTAAAAAATCGTGAGCTATCCAGTACCTATTTTTGTCACTTTCAAATGCTTTCCATCCTATTTCAGCAGCATTTTGACAGTTATTTACAATGTTTTGTGCCTTTACAAAATATTCATAACCTCCTTGATCTGAGAAAGATGAGAAATCTAATCCTAAAATAACATTTACATAAAATGCAAGTACAGAGGTTAGATTAGATAAATGGGTAGTCTCTGAAAATTCTAAAGATTGATACTCTAGATATTTAAATCTGAAGTTTTTGTCATTATAATTAAACATTGTAGATTTATAGGAGGTGCCATAAATTGGTCTGGTACTCTGTACCTGTAAAGTTGCTTTAAATTCATCATTAGAGACTCTTTCAGTTATAGAAATTAAGAAAGTACATTCAATTCTTTCTTCATTCTGAATATGAGTATTTGTCCACTGAGTATTATTAAGAAACTCGTAAATTGAAGTTTGAAGAGTCTGAAATATTTTTCTGTCTGAAGTTTGTACTTGTGAAGAATTTACTTGCACATTACACAGAATCTCCTGAGAAGAGGAATTAAGACTTGTCAACAATAATAATAATAGGATATGTTTCATTATATATTAATCTTTTTCAGAATTACTGAGACAATATCTTTAGCTACTTCAGTTTTTTCTTTTAATTCAAAATCTGTAATAGTTAAATCTTTTTCAATAATACTAATTTTATTAGTATCAACTTCAAAAGTAGCTCCCTTATCTCTTGTTGAATTCAACACAATAAAGTCAAGGTTCTTCTTTTTAAGTTTAGAAATAGCATTTTCTTTCTCATTCTCTGTTTCTAAAGCAAATCCAACGACTAATTGATTTACCTTTTTCCTTAAAGACATATCTTTTAGAATATCTTTATTTTTTTCTAGAGCAATATCCCAATTTTCTTTTTCTTTCTTCAACTTTTCGCTATATGATTCACTTGGTTTGTAATCAGAAACAGCAGCAGAAAATACTGAGATATCTGAATTAGAGAACACGGATTTTACTTGACTATACATTTCTTCTGCAGAAATAACATTTATCTGATTAATATTCGGATGATTTGAAGATAATTGAGATGGCCCCATAACCAATGTTACTTTCGCTCCTTTTTCTGCTAGTTCATTTGCAATAGCTAATCCCATTTTTCCAGAAGATCTGTTACCAATGTATCTTACTGGATCAATTTTTTCATGTGTAGGACCAGCGGTAACTAAACAATTTTTACCAAACAACTCTTTATTTTTAGTAATGTCATGAATTATAAAGTCTATTATTTCTTCAGGTTCAGCCATTCTCCCCTCTCCTACTAATCCACTTGCTAATTCCCCGTTATTTACAGGAATTAACTTATTTCCAAATTTTTGAAGTTTTTTTATATTAGTTTTTGTTGAGGGATGTTTGTACATATCCAAATCCATAGCGGGAGCAAAATATACAGGGCACTTTGATGATAGATAGGTCGCTATAAGCTGATTGTCGCAATTTCCTTCTGCCATTTTAGAGATACTTTTTGCAGTTGCGGGAGCAATAATCATATAATCTGCCCATAAACCTAATTCTACATGACTATTCCATTCATTAGTTTGTTTGTCAATAACTTTATAAATAACTTTGTTTTCAGAAAGTGTTGATAAAACTAAAGGACTAACAAAATCTAAAGAAGCCTCAGTTTGAATGACTCTAACTGAAGCTCCAAGTTTTTTGAGTAATCTTACAATATAAGTTGCTTTATATGCAGCAATACTTGCAGTTACTCCTAATAAAACATTTTTTTCTTTAAGCATTTTTATTTTCTGATTCAGAGTCTTCCTCTTCCTCAAGGGATTTTATGTAAACATTATCATCCATAAGTTCTTTCATTGCAATAGCCCATGGCTTAGGTAATCTTTCATAAAATCTAGAAACAGCTATTTGTTCAGAATTTTCAAATATCTCCTCTAGTTGTTCGTTATGTGTTGCAAATTCTTCTAACTTATTAATTAATTCTTGCTTTATTTCACGGTTAATCTGAGAGCTTCTTTTTGCTATTACAGCTAACGAATTGTAGATGTTCCCAGTTTTTTCTCCTAAATCTACTAAGTCTCTAGTAATGGTTGTTTTCTCTGCTCCTGTTTTTTTGTAATCCATTGTGTTAATTATTTAAATTGTTTAATGATTGTTTTGTTTGTTCTTCTATTTTTTGTGCTTGTCTTATAAATTTACTTTTAGGATAATTATCATTAAATACTAAGTAAGCATCTAAAGTGTTTTGTAATCTTTCTTCAACCTTCGAACTTATACTATTTACAGCAAGTTCATATGATGATTTTAAGATTAAGAAATGAGCTTCTTCTCTATAACTATTACCCGGATAATCAATTAATAAATTGTTTAGTGCAATTATTGCTGATTTATAATATTCTGTTATATAATATTGTTTTGCATTTTCAAATGCTTTAAATGCTAATTTATTATGAAGTTCAGAAATTAATTGTTCACTTTTTTCTGACTTACTACTTTTAGGATATTTATTTAAAAATTGTTGTAATTCTCCAATGGCTTTTTGTGTATATGTGGCATCTAGGGAGTGGGATGGAGATTCTAAATATACACAATATGCTGCCATGTACATACATTCTTCAACATGAGACCCATTAGGAAATGTTTTTATATAATTTTTAAATAAATAAGAAGATGTGATAAAATCTGCATTGTTATAATGACAGTATGCTAAATAATACATTACTTCTTCTGATTTCTTAGTTGCTCTCAACATATTTGTAAGTTCTCTAAATAGTGGCATAGCTCTTGCAAAATCAGCTTTTTCATAATATTCAATAGCTTTCTGGTATTTATAATCTGCATCGGAGCTTTTCAATACTTTTTGATATTCTCCACAAGAAAATTGGAATAAAAAGATTGAAACAAGTAATAAGTGTTTTTTCATGTTTTAAAAATGTTTTGCAAAAATACTACTATTTTACAATGAAACCAAATTTTTTTTTTGATGTAAAATTAACTCAATTAATAATAGAAATATTGTATTCTTTTTTCTTTCTCTTTTTATTTGAAAATTAATTACTATTTTCGGCAATCAAAAAAATAATACAAAAAACTAATATTTAATATGACAAATCAAGAAAACCAATTATTCGGACACCCAAGAGGGTTATTTTATTTATTTTTTGCAGAACTCTGGGAAAGATTCTCTTATTATGGTATGAGAGCCTTACTTACTCTTTATATGGTGAATGAATTCTTTCTATATATAAAGGATGCTGCAGCTAGAGAGGAAATGTCAATTGGTATTTTTGCTGCTTACGGTTCTTTAGTGTATGCTACTCCAGTTATCGGAGGTATGATAGCTGATAAATTTATAGGATTTAAGAAATCTATTTTACTAGGTGGAATATTAATGGCATTAGGACACTTTTCTATGGCTTTCTATTTTGATGCAGAAGATTTTAGTAATGGTATGTTTGGATTTCCTATCCAAGATATTAATGGATTCTTTTTCTATGCTGCTTTAGCTTTACTTATAGTTGGAAATGGATTTTTTAAACCAAATATTTCTACAATGGTTGGTAGACTCTATTCAGAAGGTGATGATAGAAGGGATTCTGGATTTACTATCTTTTATATGGGAATAAATATTGGTGCATTTTTAGCTCCTTTAGCTTGTGGATACCTAGGTATGAGTGAAAACTGGGGGTGGCATTATGGATTTGGAGCTGCAGGTATTGGAATGTTAATTGGTTTAATATTTTTTTGGAGAGGAATAGAAGATGGAGTATTTAGTAAGAATGGAGATCAACCAGAAGAGTATAAAGACAAAAAAATGTATGGTTTAAGGACAGACTATTTCTTTTATTTAATTGCTATATTATTAGTGCCTTTGTCAGCATTATTGGTTAAATATAATGCTATGGATACACTTACCCTTTTATCAATTAATGAGTTTCATTTAATTGTTTTATCAATAATTTTAATTTATGTTGTTTCAACAAAAAATATTATTGCAGGTATTTATGCTTTAATTGGATATTTAGCGGTTCCGTATTTATTATCATATTTTACTGGTGTTCATTTACATAGCGCATTGTTAATATCATTAGCTATCGTTATTTTAGTATTAATAATAAATAAGATGTTAGATCTCTCAAGAATTGAAGTATTTAGATTAATTACTGTTTTAGTTCTAACATTATTTATAACTGTTTTTTGGTCATTTTTCGAACTAGCGGGAACAGCCATAACTTTGTTTGCTGAAAGAAATGTGAATCTTGTATTAATGAATGCTTCACAAACAAATGCAATTAATCCTGGATATATTATGTTTTTAGCTATTCCGTTTTCTTTAATGTGGGTAGCTTTAGCCAAAGCACAAAGAAATCCTAGAACGCCTATTAAATTTGCTTTAGGTATCCTTCAATTAGGATTAGGATTTATAGTATTTGCAATGAGTGCTCAGTTTATGGATGATGTAGGAAAGACCCCATTTATATTTTTAATGGCTGGGTATTTCTTAATGACAACAGGTGAGTTGTTTATCTCTCCTATTGGATTGAGTAAAGTTACAGAATTATCACCTAAAAAGATGACGGCATTTATGATGGGAGTTTATTTCCTTTCATCATCTTTTGCTCATTACATTTCTAAATTTATAGCAAATGCTACAATTTCAGGTTCAGAAGAAATTCCTGAACCAGGTTTTATGACTACAATGATTGAGAAGGTTACAGGTTTTGTTGGTGCTACTACAGATTCTAATGTAGAAGGAGTTCAATCATTGTTAAATTATACATCTGTATTTACACAAGTTGGAATAGTCGCAATAGGAATGGCTATTTTAGCGTTTATCTTATCTCCATTACTGAAAAAATGGATGCATGGAGTTCATTAAAAATTAACTATTAAATAAAAAACTATGAAAAAATTAATTTTATTATTATTTGTATCCTTTTCTTTTAATTTATTATCTCAAACAAAACAAGTAGTTTGGGAAACTGATATAAATAAAGCGATAGAAAAATCTTTAGATACAAAAAAAACACTTTTATTTTTCTTTACCGGTAAGGATTGGTGTCCACCATGTAAAATAACTCAAAAAAATGTTTTTGAAAGCAATGAGTTTGCCTTATGGTCAAGTAAGGTTATTCCTGTAGAATTAGATTTTCCAAGAGGGCCAAAAAGAAAAGATATACCTAAGGAATATATTGAATTATCTAATATGTTAAGAGTAAACAGTTATCCAACAATGTGGTTTGTTGATGTTGATTTAAAAGATAATACAACTCAATTAAAACCAATAAATATGATAATAGGAGGAGAAAAAAATCCTAATATCTGGATAAATAAGGCGGATAAGATATTACAGAATAAATAACATGAAAAAATTAGTTCTTCTTTTATTAATTACTGTATTTCCATATGTATCATTCTCACAATCTCAAGGTACTGGTTTCGCTATTAATTCTAATGGATATATAGCGACTAACTTTCATGTAGTTGAGGGGCAAAACAAGATAACAGTAAAAGGTATTAAAGGAGAATTTACTAAATCTTATACTGCTAGAGTAGTTAAATTAGACAAAGCGAATGATTTAGCAATCTTAAAAGTAGAAACTAATTTAGGGATGATTCCTTATGGATTTAAGAATAAGAAAGAAGATGTTGCTAGTATGGTTTTTGCTTATGGTTATCCAATTATAGATTTACTCGGTAATGAAGTAAAGTTCACAGAAGGTAGAATTAGCTCTAATAGTGGATTGATGAATGATCCAAGATGGTATCAACACACAGCAACTATTCAATCTGGTAATAGTGGTGGACCACTATTTAACAAGTATGGTAATTTAGTTGGAATTAATAATGCAGGAATTGATAATGACAAAGTTAAAGCAATTACTGGCAGTGAAACAACGAATATTAATTACGCGATAAAGACAAGATACTTGTTAAATCTAATGGAAGACTTAGATTTACAGACAGGATCAAATATTGGTATTAATAAATTAGATATTGAAGAACAATACAAAAAGGTAAAAAAATTTGTTTATATAATTTTCGGTGATTCAGAAGAGACTAATAGAAGTACAAAAAATAAAAAAATATCAACAACAATAGATATTGATTCATATCCAATTCAAAAAGCAGATGGTTGGTATACTGACATTGATGAAGCAAGTAAGGTCTCTAGGATTACGGGTAAACCTCTGTTGCTTTTCTTTACTGGTTCTGATTGGTGTGGATGGTGTAAGAAATTAGTTAGAGAAGTTTATGCTAAACCAGAATTTAAAAAATGGGCTGAAAAGAATGTGATTTTAGTAGAGATTGATTTCCCAAGAAGGTCAAAGTTATCTGATCAAATTCAAAAACAAAATAGAGACCTTCAGCAGATGTTTGGTGTAAGAGGGTATCCAACCATATGGTTTGTTAATCCTGTAAAAACCGATAAAGGACAAGTTAATTTATCTCAATTAGGTAGTACAGGATATGTAGCGGGTGGTCCCACAAAATGGATTGCAGATGCAAATAAGATTTTAAATAGTAAGTAAGAATGAAGAAGCTCCTTCTATGTTATTTTATCATTTTCCCTTTTGTCGTTTTTTCTCAAGGAAATATTCAAAATAAAATTAATTGGATTTCTTTACAAAAAGCAGAGAAATTTGCATCTAAATATAATCAAGATATTTTAATTTTCTTTTATAAACCAAATTGTGAATATTGTGATAAAATGAAAAAGGAAACCATCTCTGACCCTGAAGTAATTAAGTTAATAAACAATAACTTCCTACCAGTAAAATTGAATGGTTATACAAAAGATACTATTGTATTTGATGGTAAAATCTATGGAAATCAACAACCGGTAAAAGATGGTTATAGTTGGAGACATGATTTTTACTTTGAATATGGAAAATATAAGGATGGAATAATTACCCCTTCATTTGTTTTAATTAATTCAAAAAAAGAAAAAATTACTCAGCTTACTGGATATCAGCCTAAAATTCAATTTTTAAGAGGAATTAAAAGATTTATAAAGAAATAAAAAAAGGAGTTGAATAATCAATTCCTTTTTTTGTGGGTGGCTGATGGGATTCGAACCCACGACCCCCGGCACCACAAACCAGTGCTCTAACCAACTGAGCTACAACCACCATTTTGAGTTAGCAAATATAAAATTTAGTTACAAAAAAAAGCGTTTTTCAATATAAATCTTTATTAAGTTTGCAAGGATGAATAAAACAAAAAACAAACATACATTATTGATTGACGGAATGACTTGTTCTAATTGTGCGTTAGGTATTGAAAAGGGACTAAATTCAAAGGGATTAAAAGATGTAAATGTTAATTTCTCAACTTCTGAAGCAAGTTTTTCTACTATGGATATATCTGTATCAGAAGTTGAAAAAATCATCAAATCTTTAGGATTTAGAGTTATAAAGGAGAATAAAACTGAAAAAATATCCTTACAGGAAAAACTATTTTTATTTACTTTAATATTTACCCTTCCTCTTCTTTCTCATATGTTTTCATCTCATGATTCTTTTATTCGGAATCCTTTAGTTCAATTTATCCTATGTTTACCGGTTTATTTAATAGGTACTTTGTTCTTTGGTAAGAGTGCTCTTTCTTCCATAAAAAATAGATCATTAAATATGGATGTTTTAATTACTATAGGAAGTTCTGCAGCATTTTTTTATAGTATATATGGTTGGTACTTATACGGTGGTGAGGATTTGGCTCATAAATTCTTGTTTTTTGAAACCTCCGCTACTATTATTACTTTAGTATTGTTAGGTAACGTTTTAGAAAATAGATCTGTAAAACAAACTACTACTTCTATTCAAGAATTGTCTGATATACAAAGAACAAAGGCTATTGTAGAAAGAAAAGGAGAAAGAGTTGAGCTAGATTTTGAAGAGATTGTAGTTGAAGATATTTTAATTGTAAATTCTGGGGATAAGATAGCGGTAGACGGAATTATTATAGAGGGTACTGCTAGTATAGATGAGTCTATGATAACAGGTGAAAGTTTGGGTGTTATTAAAGAATCAGGACATGAAGTGATTGGAGGTACAATCTTAATATCAGGAAACATAAAAATTAGAGCTACTAAGGTAGGTGCAGATACTTTACTCTCTAACATTATTGAACTTGTAAAAGATTCACAAAAAAATAAACCCGAAATACAAAAATTAGGAGATAAAATAAGTTCAATTTTTGTTCCTTTCGTTTTACTTGTTTCTACTTGTACTTTTATTATTTCATTTTATTTCTTAAATATAGAATTAGTAGATTCTTTCTTAAGAGCCATAGCAGTTTTAGTTATATCATGTCCATGTGCTATGGGATTAGCAACTCCAACAGCTGTAATGGTAGGTATTGGTAGGGCTGCAAAAAATGGTATTTTAATTAAAGGTGGGGACACCTTAGAAAAGTTTTCTACTATTAATAATTTCTTTTTTGATAAGACTGGAACAATAACTACTGGGGAATTTAAGATAAAAAAACTTAATGTTTTAGAAGGTGAAGAGAACTTTATAAAGAGATTAATTTATAATCTAGAGATACACTCCTCCCACCCTATTGCTAAATCATTAGTTTCAGAGTTGTCATCGTTTTCTCAAAGTATAGATCTTACTGAAATAATTGAGAATAAAGGAGTAGGTGTTTCCGCTAGATATAAAGAGGATCTATATGTTATAGGTTCAGATAGAATATTAGTTTTAGATCCTAAGAATACACATGATTTATATCTAACTAAGAATAATGATTTAATAGCAACTATTGACATAGAAGATGAAGTAAAACCTTCTACTAAAAAAGTGGTAGAATTCATTAATTCATTAGGAATAAGTACCAATATGTTAAGTGGGGATAAGGAAATTAAATGCAAGAATATTGGGTATAAAATACCATTTAATTCTATAAAATGGGAAATGCTACCACATGAGAAGTTGTCGGTAATAAAAGATACTAATTTAGATAACAACACTGCAATGATTGGTGATGGAATAAATGACGCTCCTTCTCTTTCAGAAGCGACAATTGGAATTTCTATAGGTGGGTCTACTGCGGTTGCAATTCAATCTTCAGATATAGTTTTATTAAATAAAAATAACTTAGAACAACTACCTAAAGCTTTGCAAATTAGTAAACATACTTTCCTGACAATTAAACAGAATTTATTCTGGGCTTTCTCTTACAATATAGTAGCAATTCCTATTGCTGCTATGGGATATCTTGACCCTATGTGGGGAGCTTTTTTTATGGCTTTTTCTGATATTGTTGTGATTGGAAACTCTATCAGATTAAAATATAAAAAACTAGATTAAATCTATTAATGAATTTACTTTTAGATTCTGATTAGTAATAAACCCTTCCGCGTACTTACAATGAGATTGTCTTCCTAAATCTTTAGCTCTATATTTTACACTTTCCAAGAAATCTTTAGAAGAAATAATTGTTTCACTCTCATTAGATTCTGGATTATAAAATTGACTTTTATAACATAAAATAGATTCAATTTTTTTATCCATTTCTTCTGTAATATCTACAACAAAGTCGGGTAATAGATTATTGAATTGTATATAGTGATAAATGTGTTTAGGTCTCCAAATTTCTTGATTTGTATCTATTTTTTCTAATCCAGAAAGAAAACAAGAATCAATAGTTAAGTCAGAAGCTCTCCCATGATCAGGATGCCTGTCAGAAGGAGCGTTTGTTATTACAATATTTGGCTTGTATTTTCTTATTTTTTTAATGATATCTAATCTGTGAGATTCGTTATTTAAAAAGAATCCATCTTTAAAGTTCATATTTTCTCTAATAG
>NZWX01000024.1 GCA_002697625.1 Flavobacteriales bacterium | reverse complement strand
TCTCGCATCCATTCTGAGTTTCTGTTACATAATAAGTATATATTCCAACTACAGTTTGTCCTGTGGCAAACGGAGAATTTGTACCAACCATGTTTGTAAGAGCCGCGTCATCATACCAAGTAAATGAAGTACCAACACCTATTGCTGTTAAATCTGGTACAGTAGAACCAAAACAAGTATTTACATTAAATGCGATAGGTAAAGAATTAAATGCATTAATTGTTAAAGTTACAGTAGTTGCAACACTCTCACATCCATTTGAATTAGTTTGAGTTACATAATAAGTATACACCCCTGCGGCAGTTTGTCCTGTAGCAAAGTTAGTCCCTGTACCAACCACAGTAGTTAGAGATGCATCCGAATACCAAGTAGAAATAGTTCCTGTAGAAGTAGAAACTAAGTCAGGAATTATCCCACCTACACAAGCAACCTCATTATTAGCAATTGGAGCATTTGGCAAAGCATATATTTCTAAAGTAGCTGTAGAAGCAATACTTTCACATCCATTTACATCTGTTGTAGTGGCGTAATAAGTATATATTCCTACGGAATTTTGTCCTGTAGAAAGATTATTTCCTGTTCCTACTTGTGCAGTAAGTGCAGCATCCGAATACCATATAATACTAGTTCCGGTAGCAATTAAATCAGGAATTGTAGTTCCAAAACATGCTGTTTGATTAGAAACAGAAGGAGAAGATGGTAAAGCGTATATTTCTAAAGTTACAGTAGTTGCAGCACTCTCACAACCATTTATATCTTTTGTAGTGGAGTAATAAGTATATATTCCTGCTGCAGTTTGTCCTGTGGCAAAATTAGATCCTGTTCCTACTTGTACCGTTAGTAATGCATCCGAATACCATGTAATGTTTGATCCAGTAGCTGTTAAATCTGGAACAGATGAAGTAAAACATGCGGTCTGACTAGTAGCAACTGGAGCAGAAGGAACTGCATACACCTCTAATGTAACTGGAATAGAAGGTCCCTCACATCCATTTAAGGTTTCCGTTACATAATAAGTGTACAATCCTACTGCAGTTTGTCCTGTAGTAAAGTTATTACCTGTTGCTACTTGTGTAGTTAGATTAACATCCGAATACCAAGTAACATTACTTCCGATTGCTGTTAAATCTGGAATAGAATTCCCAAAACAAGCAGTCTGGCTAGTAGCGGTTGTTGCGGTTGGAAGTGAATTAACCGTTACATCTACAGTAACTGGTAAACCTAGACAACCATTTACATCTGTTTCTACCACAGAGACAGTATAGGTACCAGGATTCATCCCCCAATCTATGGTAATATTATCTGAACTAGATCCAGGGTTTAATGTTCCTCCTCCACTTAATGTCCATTGATAAGTAGACCCTGAATTTGGAGGATTAATTAAGTAGGGTTCTGCCATAGAACCCGCACATACCGTTTGTGTTGGGGATGTGTTTGTTTGTGCAATCACCATTGAGGTTGAAAGCAGGAATATTCCCAAGAATATTCGGTTTAATAATTTGTTTTTTGTTTTCATGACCTTAACATTTTATTGATTAATATTTAATTTAATTATGATTTATTGGTTGTGTAGCAACCACAGAAATTGGCACCAAAATTACTGGAGACCATGGTCCTGTATTACATCCATTATCTTCTTTTACTTTTACTCTAAACTGAGTAGTAGCAGATATGTTATTATAGGTTTGTGGATTGGTAGTTACCATCCCAGGATTCGTCATATTTATCCATACTCCTCCAATGTTGTACTGAAATCTATATAAACTTACTGGAATAGAAGTTGTTGCAGAAAGAGTTATACTCTCTCCTAAACAAGGAGTGTTTGGCACAACAGACAAAGACGCTGTAGGAATAGGATTTACTATTATAGTAACACTATCTTTTGATGTGCATCCAGCGGAATCTGTAAAAGTTACTTGAAATGAAGATGTAGAATTAAGTCCTATGGAGAATACTGGATTTTGAACATTTGGATCCGTAAAATAATTAGATGGTGACCAAGTATAAGTACCAGGACTATTTCCAACTGCAGAAAGAGGATTTGGTACTCCTCCATTACATATAATCTGGTCTAAACTTGCAACAACAGATGTGTTTGATGTTCCTGTAACAATAACTGTGTCCGTTGCAGAACATCCGTTAGCATCAGTTATTGTAATATAATATGTTCCTGCAGATAGATTTGTTGCTGTTTGAGTAGTTTGTCCGTCTGACCACAGATAAGTTACAGGAGTTGCTACAGAACCATTAACCTGAATAGTATAATCTTCTGTTTCTCCAAACCAAGCTGTGTTATTATCACATGCGTTTGCCTGATTATTTGGTTGATATTGACTATTTTGTAATACAATTCTCATTCTAGTTTGCCCAGGAATTGCGTTTGCAGGAACAGTAAAATTTAAAGAATGAAAAGAAGGACTTTGAGTTGGTGGTATTTGAGCTATTAGTTCGTTTGCATCATCAAAATCGCCATCAATATTCCAATCTACAAATACATTTGCTATATCAACAAGAGCAAAACTGTTAATATGACATGTTCCAAGATTTAAATCCAAAGTATAAGAATTACCTGGAGTAACATTTGCTGCTATTGAAGTAAAGTCTGAATATAAATTACATACATTAGCAGTATTATTAGATATACTTAAACTATCTCCTATTAAAGATACATTTTCTATTGTAGAATAATCAGAATATTGAGGAATAGATATACAATAATTATTTAAAGCTGAAGCTCCTACTCCTGTTATTTGAACCGTAGCAGATCCACTTTGAGTGCAAGTAGCATTAGTAACTGTGGAGGATAAATTCATTGGTGCAAATTGACTTATTCCAAAATTCTCTATTCCACAAGATTGTCCATCTGCAAAAACTTCATAAGTATGAGAACCTCCACACATATTTGTAAAATTTTGATTAGCTGTTACAGATGATAATCCATCTACAGAATAAGAGTAATTTGTAGGAACAATACCTCCTGTTAAATTTAAACTTAAAGAGACATTACACTCGTTAGGACAAGCTTGAGTTGGAGAAGATTGAATATTGGCAGTAGGCATCCTTATCTCAAAAGTATCTGAATATATAACACTTGGACATGAACTATAGGAAGGAAGAGGAGAGGATGCAGTAATGACATAAAAACCTGCTTCTAAATCAAATCTGGAAGTGTTATTTGGGAGTCCACCACCATTGAACAAATTACCTGTTTGGATATTTTGCCAAGAATAATTGAGGTAACTTGCCTGAATAATTTGTGCTGAACCAACTGCACCTCCATTCGGACAAATAATGTGATGAATATTTGGAATATCAACAACTACACTACACTGCGAATGTAAGTTATCGGTACTTAAAAGAAAAAGTATTAATAATATTTCTAAGTAATATTTCACAAAAATATCTTATATTTTATTACAAAGATAAGAAATATACTACTCTATAGGAAATAAATTATAATCCTTATAAACACACATCCTAACATCAGTATTTATATAACCCCCATTATTTGAAAACTTTATAAATGAAAATTGTCTTTTATCAGAACAAAAATGCAAGATCGACCTAAAAGACAATAATGAGTAATCATCCATTTGATGAGAAAAATTTGATTCAAACTGATGTAACAACCTCCTATTTTTAGAAGAATGTCTGTCAAAATAATTAGAAACAGGAATATGAACATTTAATTTCATTAATGTCTCTGTATTTAATTCTAAAACGTCCTTTAATGGTTCTTGAGCATATATAGTAATTAAAGAATCAGAGGCTCCACAAAATGTAACCACCTTTTTTATAAATGGTTTATCTTCAGATAAGATTAAAACAATATTCTCTTGATCACTTAAAAAACCAAAAGAACTTTTATTTACTGAAGATAAATTTCTAAATTCTTTATGGACAATGCCTGGAAAAGCAACAAATAATCTATTTTTCAGTATAAAATATTCTGATTTTTTACTTTCCTGTTCGTTAGAAACAATGATTAATTTTTTCTTTTTCTCATTCTTAATAATACACCTTACTAAAGAATCTTTATTTTGTTTTATAAAAGGTCTTAAAAAATAAACATTTTTAGATTCTTNTAAAAGAGTATAATTTCTNGACAATGGATTTATAATTACTTTATTATAATCTTTTCTGAANAAATTTCTAACNAAATTAAAATTCTTTAAATAGATAGGTCCAAAAANAATATTNGATGACTTTACTCTNNTATCNGTNATAATTTTTTTAAGAGTATCTANATTATTTTCGGTATCAAAAACATGGATAACAACTGGAATCCCTAACTTTTCTAATGTATCTACAGACAATAATATTCCTTCGAGAAAACTAATTGCTAAGTTTGATTTATTATATATCTGATGAGTATCCTTCTNATTTTCTCTTAAATATTTNAATAATGTANNGTTTTTATCAATATAAAAAGGAAGTAATACTGAAATAGTTATAGTATCTTTTATAATGGTAAATACAGAATCAGAACTATGTATAACATCTGAATTATGTAGATTTTTTTGTTGAATCTTAGGAATAATTAACTTAGGTTCTCTCTTATTTTTTTTTATTTCTTCATTATCAAGAGTCTTTGCTTTTCCACTAGGAGAGTGATATCCAAATTTAATCTTTTCTTGAGCAAAAGTAATATTCATTAAAAAAACGAATATAAAACATAATATATTACTTTTACTAAATCTCATTTATTCCCATTCTATAGTAGCAGGTGGTTTAGATGAAATATCATACACCACTCTATTAATTCCCTTTACTTTGTTAATTATTTCATTAGATACTTTTGATAAAAACTCGTAAGGAAGGTGCACCCAATCAGCAGTCATTCCGTCAGTAGATTCAACCGCTCTAAGTGCTACCGCATTTTCATATGTTCGCTCATCTCCCATAACTCCTACTGATTGAATAGGTAAAAATATCGCCCCTGCTTGCCATACTGAATCATATAAGCCTTCTTTCTTTAAGGAAGTAATGAAAATAGAATCTACCTCCTGAAGTATTCTTACTTTTTCTGAAGTAACATCTCCTAAAATTCTGATTGCTAATCCAGGACCAGGAAAAGGATGTCTTCCTAAAAGTTCTGGATCAATACCCATGGATTTCCCTATTCTTCTTACTTCATCTTTAAATAAGGTTTTTAGTGGTTCTACAATCTTTAACTTCATATAATCTGGCAAACCACCAACATTATGATGAGATTTAATAGTCGCAGAAGGCCCTCCTGTAGCAGAAACAGATTCAATAACATCAGGATATATTGTTCCTTGCGCAAGCCACACTACATCTTTAATTTTGTTTGCCTCATCATCAAACACATCTATAAATTTATTACCAATCGCCTTTCTTTTCTTTTCAGGATCCGAGATCCCGGACAATACATTATAAAATCTATCTTTTGCATCCACTCCTTTTACATTTAGTCCCATTCCATGATATTGTTTTAAAACAGATTCAAACTCATCCTTTCTCAATAATCCATTATCAACAAATATACAATACAGATTATCTCCAATAGCCTTGTGTAATAACACAGATGCCACAGTAGAGTCTACTCCACCAGAAAGTCCTAAAACTACTTTATCATTTCCTAATTTTTGTTGTAGTTCTGCAACAGTATCCTCTACAAAAGAGATTGGGGTCCAATCTTGGGCACATCCCGCAATATCTATTAAAAAGTTATGTAATAATTGTTGACCATCAGTCGAGTGGTAAACTTCAGGGTGAAATTGAATAGCAAAAGTTGATTCATCTTGTACTTTATATGCAGCAACTTTTACATCTTTTGTACTTGCAATTACTTCAAAATTATCTGGTAAACTTGAAATAGTATCTCCATGACTCATCCAAACCTGAGAATTATCTGGAATACTTTTTAATAAAGGGCTTTCATGATTTACATAAGATAAATATGCCCTTCCATATTCTCTAATTTTAGAAGGCAAAACCTCCCCTCCATTACTTTTAACTAAATACTGAGCTCCATAACATACTCCTAACAAAGGGATCTTACCACTAATATTTTCCAAATTTGGTTTAGGACTATTATCATCTCTTACTGAAAAAGGACTACCTGACAACACAACCGCTTTAACGTTATCATCTAACTCTGGAATATTGTTAAATGGATGGATCTCACAATAAATATTTAACTCTCTAACTCTTCGCGCAATAAGCTGTGTGTATTGAGACCCAAAATCTAGAATAATGATTTTTTCGTGTGTCATTTTAATTTAGTTTGTGGTGACAAAATTAAGAAATTTGTATCGAGTGGGTCTAATTCTGCCTTTAATGTTGTAATAAATTTTTCACCATACTTTGTATAATATGGAATGATATTATCAAATCGTTCTTGCAATATATTATTTGGAAACAATTTTTGTTTTATCTTACTTATCTTTCTTAATGACACATCATATTTTTCCTTCTCAAGTTTCAACAACTTTTTTTCTAGTTTTTGTAATGAATTAAAATGTTTTTTACTTTCAGAAGAAATAGAATTTTTCATACTATTATCCTTTACCTTCTCTAAAATACTCTCATATATATTTATCATTTTTGATTTCTCTTCTTGTAAATTAAAAGATGATTGTTTAAGTACGAATTTCTTATGTAAGTTGTCTTCACTCTGAAAAATATCCTTTATTTCAAATCCTAATTCCGTCCATTTTACATAGTCTTTCTCTTCTATCCACATGACAGAATTTCGTAAAACTAATACTGGAAAAACAATCTGTTGAACTTTAAATAAGGATTTTAACTGCATCCAATACGAAATCTCTGCTCCTCCACCAATATATGCTAAGTTTGGTAGAATCAACTCCTGAAACAAAGGTCGAATAAGTACATTTGGACTAAATCTTTCAGGGTATTGTTCTATCTCTAATTCTGAAATATTCCCATTTATTCGTATTCTACTAGATTCAGATAATTTGAAAAAATTAATTTCTCGAACATTCGCTTGAGTTTTATACAACTTTGCATTTTCTGAAGTATTCTGAGAAAGAAAAGGAAATAAGGATTGATTGATAACATCCTCTTTTATAATAGGAATAAGTTTCTTCTTTAAATCTTTATCGTTTGCATCTAAAATTACAATACCATACTTACCAAAAAGTTCATTAACTAAAAATCTTGTTGCTTCGGACAATGAATGATTATCATAACAAATCCTTAATCTCTGCATTAAATTTTCAGAATATTCTGATTTTCCCACAACAGAAAAAATTTCATCTATTAATTTATTAACTTGTTTGGTGTTAAAATCACCAACCATACCCCTATCATCAGTTTTCCACTCATACTTATTATTATAGATATTTACATGGTTCACCTCGAAGAAGTCATGGTCTTCAGATGCCATCCAAAAGATAGGAATAAATTTTTTCTCTGGAAAGGACTCTTGTAACTTTTCTGTTAAATTTATTGTAGATAAAATTTTATAAATAAAATACAATGGACCTGTAAAAGTACAAAGTTGATGTCCTGTTGTAATGGTAAATGTATTTTTATGTTTAATGCTTTCAATATTTCTTTTAGATTTACCTGAGAGGTCTAGATTCTCATTCTGTTTCAATAAAACTAAGTGTAATAATTCTCTATCTATATTTTGGGAAGATTTCTCATTGATCTGTTCTGAAAACTCTGACAAATCTGGATATCTATTAAAAAGTTGTTTTTCTATAATTTTTTCTGTATAATTCTCTACAAGTTTAGAAAAACAAGAAGTGTCTTTATATCTAATTTTATGCACATTCACAATGCAAAAATACAAATTGTATTTAGTTTAAAAATGTAGATTGATTTTCTTTATTCAGACTTTATTATTTTATACTTTTGTAAGAAGTAAATCCACAATACTTCTATGTTCAAACAACATAAAAATAAGTCATTTAATTTTTCATCAAGGTATTATGATGAAACAAAAGAAAGAATTAAAGAATTAAAGGAAGGAAAAAAAGTGAATATAAAGTTTAAAAGCAATCAACATTTATCCTTCACAAAAGGAAGAACTATCAGACTGACAGTGTTGATTCTAGGATTTTCATTTGTTGCATATTTATTATTATTTCAAAAATCAATACCTTGGATATAATTCAACTATTACCAGAACATATAGCCAATCAAATAGCGGCAGGGGAAGTTATTCAGAGGCCTGCATCTGCTGTAAAAGAGATGTTAGAAAATGCTTTAGATTCTGGAGCCACACACATTCAACTTTTTATAAAGGACGCTGGAAAGTCATTAATTCAAGTAGTAGATAATGGTTGTGGAATGAGTGAAACTGATGCTATAATGAGTTTTGAAAGACATGCTACCTCAAAAATAAAAAAAGCGGAAGACTTGTTTAACATTAAAACCATGGGGTTTAGAGGTGAAGCAATGGCCTCAATGGCGGCAATTGCCCATATAGAACTTAACACCAAGTTAACTAATCAAGAATTAGGAACTAAAATAGTGATTGAAGGAAGTGAAGTTAAAAATAAGGAAAGTTGTGCTTGTGCCAACGGAACTTCAATAAAAATAAAAAATTTGTTCTTCAATGTTCCTGCCAGAAGGAATTTTCTGAAGTCAGATAAGGTCGAAAACAAACACATTGTAGAACAATTTACAAGAGTTGCACTCGCAAATCCAGAAATATCATGGAATTTAGATATAGACGGAAAACAGATTTTCAGACTAGATTCATCCAATTTCAGACAAAGAATCGTAAATATTATAGGAACTAAAACTAATGAAAAACTTGTTCCTGTTAATGAAGAAACTACTCTAGTAAATATAAGTGGATTTGTTGGAAAACCTGAATTTGCAAAGAGAACAAGAGGAGAACAATATTTTTTTGTAAACGGTAGATTTATTAAAAATTATTATTTAAACCATGCTATCACTAAATCTTTTACTGATTTAATTGCAGAAAATTATCACCCCTCTTATTTTTTAAACTTAGAGATAAATCCAAATTTAATTGATATAAATATTCATCCAACAAAAACGGAAATAAAATTTGAAGATGAAAAATCAATTTACGCAATTCTACGATCTTCAGTTAAAAAATCTCTAGGACAATATAATATTGCTCCTACTCTAGACTTTAATACAGAACCCTCTTTTGAAATTCCTATAAGAAACAATATAGAAGTTGTTTCAGAACCAAAAATAAGAGTAAATACAAATTATAATCCTTTTAATGAAGAAATCGAAAATTCAGAATCGTTTTCTCAAACAATATATCAGAATCATTCTGAAGAAAACATTCAATCTGAAATTAGCTTATCAGCATCTGAATACAGTAATTATTCTCAATTAAATAATCATTTTATTTTTTGCCACTCAAAAGAAGGGATAATACTGGTTCATCAACAAAGAGCTCACCAACGAATACTTTACGAATATTTTAAACAAAATAATTCTGTTAAACAGGATTCACAGAAATTAATATTTCCTCATAAAATATCTGTAACAAAAAAAGAATCTTCGACTATTTTGGATATACAAGAAGATCTACAGAACATTGGTTTTCAGATAGAGGTTTTAGATGAAGAGGTAGAGATTACAGCGGTACCCACACATTGCACTGAAGAAAATTTACAATTTCTTTTTGAAGACATCGTAAAATACAATGAAATAGAAGAAATAGATTTGAAAGAGGAAATAAGATCTAAACTAAGTAAAACTATTGCTAAATCTCTTTCTATAAAAAAAGGACAAAAACTTACTGTAGAAGAGATGAATTTATTAGTTACAAATCTAATGAATTGCGAAATACCTTCTGTTAGCCCATATGGATTAAGTACTTATTTTAATATTAGTACAACAGAGATAAATAAAAAATTTAAAAAGTGTTAGGACAAAGATTTAATCATTTACCAGAAATTGTAAAGAACCTTTTAATAATAAATGGACTATTCTTCTTAGCAACATGGGCTCTTCAATCTAGAGGTATAAGTCTTTCTAATTTATTCGCATTACATCAATTTCAATCACCTGACTTTAAACCTCATCAATTAATAACTCATATGTTTATGCATGCCGATTTCACGCATCTTCTATTTAATATGTTTGCTCTTTGGATGTTCGGGAAAACATTAGAAAATATGTGGGGAGGGAAGAGATTCCTTATATATTATATGATTACAGGGTTTGGAGCAGCATTAATTTATATTGGATATTTGCAATTCCAAATTAACGCAATAAGCTCAAATATAGATTCAGAAATCTATAATAGACTAATTATTGAAGGAAATCAATTATTAGATAATGGAAAAAATTATTTAGATCCTATTTTGGGAAAACTCAACCTATTAATAAATGTTCCAATGCTTGGAGCCTCTGGGGCTGTGTACGGTTTATTACTAGCATTTGGAATGTTGTTTCCTAATTCCTTAATATATCTATATTTTGCGATTCCTATAAAAGCAAAATATTTTGTTGGCGGAATTGGATTATTAGCCTTAATAAGTGGTGTCGGAAATAATCCTGGTGATAATGTTGCACATTTCGCACATCTAGGTGGTATGATTTTTGGAATTGTTCTACTAAAATACTGGAAGAAAAAAGGAGAAATCTATTTTTAATGAATACTATTTGGAACGACATAAAAAGGAACTATAAAAGTGGAACAACCTTTACAAGAATTTTATATATCAACATTGGATTCTTTATTCTATATAAACTTTTATTTGTTTTTTCTTTTTTATTCGATACTGGAGAAATAGATACTTTTATTAAAGATTATCTTTCACTTCCTTCTAATACTATTTTACTATTAAAAAAACCATGGACATTTATCAGTTATATGTTTGTACATCAAAGTTTTTTCCATTTGTTATTTAACATGGTTTGGTTGCATTTAGGATCCAAGTTATTTCTTGAATATTTTAATGGGAAACAACTAATTAGCACCTATATTTTAGGAGGGATTTCTGGAGGGTTATTATTTATTACTGCTTTTAATGTGTTGCCAGTATTTTCATCAAACGTTTTAAATTCTTATGTATTTGGAGCCTCTGCGTCAGTTATTGCTGTTTTTGTTACAATTTCAACGTACTCACCAAACTATAGAATATCTATTCCTTTAATAGGGAACATACCGTTAAAATACATTGCTATTACTTTAATTACAATAGACATACTGAGTATATCTCCTGACAATCCTGGTGGACACATTGCTCATATAGGGGGAGCTATATATGGATATATTTATGTTTCACTTCTAAAAACAGGAATAGATATATCTGTTAATTTCTATAATTTCATCAACTTTTTCTCACAAAAGAAGAAGAAAAAATCAAAGAAAGTAAACACCAGAAAAAGTGATGATATATTCAGATCTGAGAAAGCGGAGAAACAGAAACACATTAATTCTATTCTAGAAAAAATATCAAAGTCTGGATATGACAGCCTAACAAAAGAAGAAAAAGAACTCCTTTTTAAGGAAAGTAAATGATGAAAAAATTACTACATTACATACTTTTCTTCTTTAATTCTTTAATCCTCTTAAGTCTTTTTTCTTCATTATTATCCCCTTTTGTAAATCCAAACACTTTTTGGCCTATATCGTTTTTTGGATTATTTTTTCCTATTATTTTATGTTTATGTATCTTTTTCTCTATCTACTGGTACTTTTATAATAAAAAATATGTCTGGGTAAATCTTATTTTAATACTTATAAGTCTTCCATATGGTAGTAGATTCATTGCGGTTAATCTGCAAGAATCTACAAAAGAAGGGATTAATGTCATGTCTTATAATGTAAGACTATTTAACAAATGGAAATGGATAAATGAGGATGGAATTAAANAAAAAACAGTTCAATTTATAAACAAACAAAATCTAGATATCCTTTGNATTCAGGAATATTACAATCCNGGTAAAAATTTAAAATTANATTTTGAATTTTCTCATATTGGATTACAAAAAAGAAAAGAAGATTGGCATATGGCTATTTANAGTAANTACCCTCAAATACATAAGCANACTGTAAATATTGATGGANCTAGAATGAATAACAGTTGTATTTNTTCTGATATAGTTATTGAAAAAGANACGATAAGAGTNTATAACATACATCTNGCNTCTAACTTTTTTCAGANAAGAGATTTAGACTATATTATTTCTATTGAGAAAGAAAAAGTAAAAAANGNNNTTGTTGGAATAGGAAAAAAATTAAAATATTCTTTTGAAAGAAGAGGGAGAGAAGTTGATCAGATAAAAAAACATATGGATANTTCTCCTTATCCTATNATTATTTGTGGAGATTTNAACGATACACCTGTATCTTANGCATATCAAAAATTNGGNGAAAATAAAAAAGATGCATTCTTAGAATCAGGAAATGGAATAGGTGCAAGTTTTAATAAAATACCTACTTTACGAATTGANTACATTCTAATAGATNAGNNNCTAAAATCAANCNCATTCTCTACTCACCAAGANAAATTTTCTGATCATAGAGCAATAAGTAGTACAATAAAGTTAAACTAATCTAACTTATCAGATACTANATTCATAGAGATTGCAGATTTTTCAATTTTCATTTTTNNTCCNTAGTTTTCTATNATTACTGNATTTTCTTTTAACTCAATAATTTTACCATGGATTCCTCCNATNGTAATAANCTGATCTCCTTTTGATAATTNACTTCTAAATTTATTCTCTTTCTTTTGTTTCTTTACCTGAGGACGGATCATAAAGAAATACATCACAACAAATATAAGTCCGAAAAATAATAATTGAGCAGAACCCTGACNCTCNGCTGCTTGTAATAAAATAANATTCATAATTTTTTAATTTNCAAAAGGNACAACCTNACCTTTTATGGTTAATATNTTAATATTAGGAGTAGNNTTACTCACTAATGTTATCTTTTTAGTTTGANTTCCTANTCTACCNTTGCTGTCAAAAGTAACATTTACTACNNCACTTTCTCCTTCTTCTAAAACTNCCTCAGGATATTCTAATGAGGTACATCCACAACTTGCAGNAGCTTTTGAAATAATTAGATTNCCTGTTCCAGNATTTTTAATCTTAAACTNTANATGNACTTTTTCTCCTTCTATTACCTTACCAAAGTNAATTNTTTCNTCTCCNATAANAGTNAGTTCTGCACCACTCTCTATTAAAGAAGTATTTATTTNNNTCTNANNAGAAATACAAGAAAAAATACATAANACAAAAAATATTTGAAGTANAAATTTCATAGNGTTAAACTAGTCCTCTTCCTNTTTTCTTTATTTTACCATCTCTCTTAAACTGAGATACAATCTTATCTAAAATTCCATTAATAAAAACTTTAGAATTTTNTGTGCTATANTATTTTGAAATCTCAATATANTCATTAAAAGATACTTTAATAGGCATTTCTGTAAAATAAAGAACNTCTGTAAGAGCCATTTTTATNAGAAGNAAATCCATTTTTGCAATTCTCTCTAANTCCCAATTTTTCANNTTNCTTTCNATTAANTTTTCNAACTCCTCAGCATTATNAATTGTTTNNCTGAANAAGTCAATTGTAAATTTTTTNTCATCAGAATTCTTAAAAACATCTGTAATAAATGNATTTNTANCCTCTTGTTTTAAANTATTTATCTGACCTTTTAAGAACATTGCNACAAANGGTAAATCATCTNTCCAAAAAATACTTCTTTCTTNNAGAATATGGTGAAAAATATCATTATCNANAATATANTCATTTAACATTAACTGAATAAATTTTTTATCTTCAGAGAAGTTGTCTTTTTTGCTATTTAAATAATTTTTATATTGTTCACTTTTTAACATTTCTACAAACACCTTTCTTACAATATCNAGGTCTCCTTTTCTCCATATTCCTGANAAACGAGATACTTTCTTCATTANAANTTCNTCTTCCTTAAAAACTGAAATNATTTTATTNTTAACAAACTTAGTATTAGGGTTTAAATCTTCTGAACTTGGCCTNTATTTCGATTTGTTATCTTCCATANAGNAGATAGCATATTTATGAATNTCTAAAANAAANGAAATAATTATANTGTGCAATTCAGNAATACTTCTNATATCTTTTAACATCNCCTTTTCAGAAATTNCCATNTCATTATTNGNATTAGAAAAGTAAGAGTACAAAGATTGCATTACTTTTAACCTAATGTGTCTTCTNCTAATCATTACTTCCTNTTATCCTGAATTCTTNGTTNAGCAATAGCTAAAGCTGCTNTATGTGNAGTAATGTCTTCTTGTTCTGCTTTNAATAAAATTTCTAATGTAGTATCGTAAATCTTTTTAGTTTTATCTAAAGATTTTTCTCTATTATATCCATTTATCTCAGAGTATACATTGATTAAACCTCCTGCATTAATCAAAAAATCTGGAGCGTANACTATACCTTTATCTTTTATCATCTTTCCGTGTANAACCTCATCCTCCAACTGATTATTTGCAGCACCTGCTACAATCTTACATTTTAATCTNTTTATTGTATCTGTATTTAAGGTAGCTCCCAAAGCACAAGGAGCATATATATCCATATCNATATCGTATATAGAATCTCCCATTANTATTTCAGCTNCATATTTTNNTGCTACCTCAGCTAATTTTTCTTCATTAATATCTGTAATNAAAACTTTAGCTCCCTCTTCTGTAGTATGTTTNACTAAGTTCTCNCCTACATGTCCAACTCCTTGTACTAAAATGGTTTTTCCTTCTAGGGATTCAGAACCNNATTTATACNTAGCAGNAGCTTTCATTCCCCAGTATACTCCATATGCAGTTACAGGAGAAGGNTCNCCACTACCTCCCATTGANTCTGGAATTCCGGTAACATGCTTAGTCATTTCTCTAACATATTCCATGTCTTTTGTATTCATTCCTACATCTTCTGCAGTTATATATTTACCACCTAAAATATCTACATATTCTCCAAATTTTTTCATCAGAGCTTCTGTCTTTTCTGAGTTAGAATCACCTATTATCACAGCTTTACCACCTCCTAAATTTAATCCTGAAATTGCCGCTTTTAATGTCATACCTCTGGATAATCTCAAAACATCCTGTAACGCATCTAATTCATTTGAGTAGTTCCACATTCTTGTTCCTCCCAAAGCTGGGCCTAATGTAGTATCATGTATAGCTATTATTGCTTTTAACCCTGTATCTCTATCACTACAAAACACAACTTGTTCATGTCCCATTATCTCCATATTACCAAGTACCGGCTTTAAATCTTTATTCTTTACTTCCATCATAATGTCAAATCTTTAATTTTACTATTAAAAAATTTACCGCTTTCTTTTGAAGTTATTCCGTTTTTTTAACGGTTTGCAAAATTAGTTATTATTTTTGTCCTACCAAAATCAATACCACAATAACAATTGAAGAACCTATTACATCTTAACAAATACCTTTTTCAATACAAAACACTATTATTTGTTGGTACAATATTCATTTTAATTTCTAATGTTTTCGCCTTATATCCAGCAGAATTTGTACGTCATTCTTTTGATAATATTCAGGAAAGTATATCAAATAATAATAGTGAAAACTCTATTCATTTTACACTTTTAAAATATGGAGGTCTTATTATTTTATTTGCAATCTTAAAGGGGGTTTTCATGTACTTTATGCGGCAAACAGTTATTGTAATGAGTAGAAAAATTGAATTTGATTTGAAAAATGAAGTCTATAAGAAATACCAAGAATTAAGTTTATCTTTCTACAAAAAGAATAATACTGGAGATTTAATGAACAGAATAACAGAGGATGTAAATAGAGTAAGAATGTACTTAGGTCCTGCTATGATGTATGCAATTAATATGTTCTTCTTGTTTTTACTTGTAATTAGTAAAATGTTTAGTATCAATACTCATCTAACATTGTATGTACTGATTCCTTTACCTATACTGGCTGTTGCCGTATATTTTGTAAGCAATCAGATAAATAAAAAAAGTGAACAATCTCAAGCACAGTTATCTACACTTACATCTATCACCCAAGAAACTTTTAGTGCTATTAATATAATTAAGATATTTAGGAATGAAGAAAATTCATTTACTAGATTTTATGAAGAATGTAAAAATTATAAGTACAAACAATTAAAATTAGTTTCTGTAGAGGCTTGGTTTTTTCCTCTAATAATTTTATTAATTGGAGTAAGTACTATTACAACAATTTATGTTGGGGGATTAGAAAGTTTTGAAGGGGAAATCAGTACCGGAAACATTGCAGAATTTATTATTTATGTAAATATGCTTACTTGGCCAGTTGCTTCTGTTGGTTGGGTTACATCGTTGGTACAAAGAGCAGAAGCATCTATGAAAAGAGTAAATGAATTTTTGGCAAGTGAAACAGAAGTAAAAAACCTAAATACAAACAATACTCCTATTTCAGGCAATATTCAGTTTAAAAATGTAAGTTTTACTTATCCAGACACTGGAATACGAGCTTTAAAAGAAGTTAACTTTAAGATAAAAGAAAATGAAACTTTAGGAATTTTTGGAAAAACAGGAAGCGGAAAATCTACTATTGCAAATCTGATAAACAGAATGTACGATAGAGATTCGGGGGAAATTTACATTGCAAATACAGATATAAAAGAATTAAATTTGTTTCAGTTAAGAAGAAATATAGGGTATGTACCTCAAGATGGATTTTTATTTTCTGGAACGGTTAGCGAAAACATCAGTTTTGGGAATGATGTAGTAAATGAAGAAGATATAGTACAAGCTGCTAGAACAGCTGAAATCACTGAAGAAATTGAAAGTTTCCCAGAAAAGTACAATACAATTATAGGAGAAAGAGGAGTACAACTTTCTGGAGGGCAGAGACAAAGAATTTCTATAGCAAGAGCTATAGTTATAGATCCGATTATTTATATTTTTGACGATTGTTTATCTGCAGTTGACGCAAATAAAGAGAAGTTGATCTTGGAAAATTTAAGAAGTAAAACTAAGAATAATACTAATATTATCATAAGTCACAGAACATCATCCATACAATATGCGGATTATATATTAGTTTTAGAAAATGGTAAAATTATTGAAGAAGGAAAACATAATAATTTAATTCAAAAGGGTGGATTTTATGCAGAAATGCACCAGAAACAAACAACAGAAAACACTTAAGAATGCAGTATAAATTATTTTATATTTGCGTATTAACGAAAAAGATTTTATGAAAACCATAATAAGCCTTACCACAAGATTAATTCCAAGACATTACCTTCAACACATAAGTCATTTCTTTTTAAGAATATTTTCGTTATTTATGAGAGGTAATAAATTTGAGGATCCGATAAATGGAAAAACATATAGGAAATTATTACCTTACGGAAGGATTAAATCTAGAGAAAATGCTATTGCTCCAGACAGTATGAGCCTTGAAAGACACCGACTTATGTGGCTTTTTTTGAAGGAGGAAACTAATTTTTTTATAGATACCTTAAAGTTCTTACATATTGCTCCAGAATACTGTTTCATTAAAATTTTTAAAGGAATGAAAAACCTAGATTACACAACAGGGGATTTAATTTCTCCTTGGGCTGATGTGAAATTTGACGTACATGATATTCCTTTTGATGAAAATTCTTTTGATGTAGTTATTTGTAATCATGTATTGGAGCATGTTGAAGATTCTCATAAAGTAATGACTGAGTTTTATAGGGTAATGAAACCAGGAGGGTGGGGAATTTTTCAAGTACCGATAGATACCAACAACCCTAATACAGAAGAAGACCCAAGTGTAACCGACCCTAAAGAAAGAGAAAGATTATATTGGCAAGACGATCATGTTAGGTTGTTTGGTTTAGATTATGGACAAAGATTAGAAAAAGCTGGGTTTAAAGTTACGGAACGGGATTTTATAAACGAACTAGATCCTAAACTTGTGGAAAGATACGCCCTGCCTAAAGGTGAAATAATTTATTTCTGTGAAAAAAAGTCTAAAAAATAACAATAGACCCTACAAAGCCATTTGCTGCAACACCTAAAAGGTAGAAGAGAGAAGTAAAAAAACATATCTCGTTTACTAAAAATCTTCAAAAAATTACTAATAACTTATGTAGACAATCTTTTTTGTTTCAAAAAAGTCTTCCTCAAAATACTGAGGAATATCATAAATATCTACATTCTTGATTCCTTTTAACTCTTCTGTTAAATCTCCTCCTTTCAGGTAGAGTATTCCGTTATATAGTGTGTTTTTTTGATTGGTAGATATCTTGTTTCGCACCCATTGTTGAAATACTTTCATTCGAGTAACAGCTCTACTTACTACAAAATCAAACTCTCCTTCTACTTGTTCGACCCTTGTATGTTCTGCTTTTAAGTTTTGTAGTCCAATCTTTTCTGATACTCCCTTTGCTACTTTTATTTTCTTACCGATACTATCTACCAATAAAAACTTAACTTCTGGAAATAAGATAGCTAAAGGCACACCAGGAAAACCTCCTCCAGTACCAACGTCTAATATTTTTGTTCCATCTACAAATCGTATCACTTTAGCAATTGCTAAAGAATGTAATACATGCTTCAGATATAAGTTTTCCATATCCTTTCTGGATATCACATTTATCTTAGTGTTCCACTCTTCATAAAGTTCTTGTAATTGTACAAATTGTTTTTTCTGAATTTCCGACAAATTCGGAAAATACTTTAAAATGAGTTCCATTAAATAGTATTTCTTGCTCCAGACATAATTTTAAAGAGTTGCTCTCTACTTCTATGTAATTGAGCCTTTACAGTTCCTAAAGGAAGTTCCAACTCTTCAGCTATTTCATCATAAGAATATTCCTTAAAATACCTAAGCTTTACCAAATCTCTATATTTTGGTTTTAGTTGATCCACAATTCTTCTAAGTATTTTTATCCTTTGTTTTTTCATTAAACGTTGTTCAGGATTTGGATCTTTCGACTCTAAATCAAAAGATGTCTTTTTCCCCTCATCATCTACCATCATCTTATCTATAGAAAAAGTAGGCAGCTTCTTTTTTCTTAAGTAATCTATACAATGGTTTCGGGCTACGGTAAAAAGCCAAGTACTAAAAGTGTAATCTGGTTTATAAAGATGGAGTTTCTTAAATGCTTTTCCTAAAGATTCAATAGTCAAATCTTTCGACATATCCTGATCCCCTATTTTCTCATAAATCATAAAGTACAAAGGGTCTCTATATAATCTCATGAGTTCAGCATAGGCTTTTGGATCGCCTGTTTCTAAAGCTAAATTTATTAGTCTTAAATCTCTTTCCCCTTTATCGGTTAGTGTCTTTCTCATTTCCAACTATTTGTTTTATAACGCGAGTTCAATAATACGAAAAATAGTTGAACAAAAAGAAATAGAAATTCCATTATAGGATAAATAAAGAATAAATCAAATTGCCTTAGTTTTTTCATAATAGGGTAATAGATTGAGTAGTACACTACTATCCTAAAAATAAACAAGGAAGATATCAATATAATATTCGGATGAAACACAAACAATAAAACAGAACTAACCCAAAATAAAAATTGAGAAAATGGAAACAAAAACAATAATCTCTTATGCATCTTCTTATAATATTTTGAAGTAGAAATATGTCTCTTTCTTTGGTACAACCAATCCGAAAATGTTGTTTTTGGCTCCGAAAGAATATTAGCATCTTCATGTATTTGTATTGCTACATTGTCTTTTGTCGCTACTTCCTTAATAAACAAATCATCATCCCCTGATGGTATCTGTATATGAGAAGCAAATCCTTTTACATTAAAAAATAAAGACTTTTTATAAGCCAGATTTCTACCAACTCCCATATAAGGAATTTTCGCAAGTGCATAAGACAAATACTGTAACATTACTATAAACTCATCATATCGTATAAATTTATTTAAAATTCCCTTTAATTTTTTATATGGGCTAATTCCTAATACGATTTCCTTACTAACAAAAGAGGATGTCATTTTTGTAATCCAGTTCTTTGAAAAAGATCTACAATCTGCATCCGAAAGCAGAACATAATCATATTTTGCGGTTTTTATGCCTAATGTAAGAGCAAACTTCTTTCCTACTCTACTGATTACATGAGGATCAATAGTTACTACTTTCAGGTTAGAATACTTTTTCTCAAAATCTTTTAAAAGGTACTTTGTTCCGTCTACCGACTGGTCGTCAACTATAATCACTTCAAAATTAGGGTAATCTTGTTCCAAAAATGATGGGAGATTCGAAGAAAGCAACTCTGCCTCATCCTTAGCACAAATTATTACAGAAATTCCCTCATTAAAGGATTCTGATTTCTCTTGATAACACGATAGTCGAATAAAGAAATAAAAAGCGTAAAAAAGTTGAACTACAATTGCAAATACAAATACTATAAATAAAATATCTACAAATAAGTTCACTTTTATTCAGAAAGGTATCTTAGTATATTATTTTCTATTCTTTCTGATACATTAGAGATATCTGCTTTTACAAATTTCTCTCCTAAAATATGTTCATAAAGTTCAATATACCTGTGCGAAACAGAGTTTACATAGTCATCACTCATATGAGGTATAGTTTGTCCTTCTCGTCCTTGAAATCCGTTTTCAATTAACCACTGACGAACAAATTCTTTTGATAACTGCTTAGGAGCTTCCCCGTTTGCAATTTTATCTTCATATCCTTGTATATAAAAATACCTAGAAGAATCAGGTGTATGAATTTCATCAATCAATATGATGTTACCATCTGAATCTGTTCCAAATTCATATTTAGTATCTACTAAAATTAACCCTCTTTCTCTTGCCATTTCTGTTCCTCTTGCAAATAATTGTTGAGTATATTTTTCTAATTGAATATAATTTTCTTCCGAAACAAGCCCTTGAGCTAAAATCTCTTCTCTAGAAATATCTTCATCATGCCCTACATCCGCTTTAGTAGTAGGTGTAATAATAGGACTTGCGAACTTCTGGTTTTCAACCATTCCATCAGGCATTGGCACTCCACACAACATTCTTTTTCCATCTCTATACTCTCTCCACGCATGTCCTGTAAGATATCCTCTAATTACCATCTCTACCTTAAATGGATTACACATTTTACCAACAGTAACATTTGGGTCTGGAGTAGATTGCTTCCAGTTAGGTACAATATCAGAAGTTGCATCTAGAAATTTAGAAGCTATCTGACTTAACACTTGTCCTTTATAAGGAATTCCTTCTGGTAATACTACATCAAAGGCAGAAATTCTGTCAGATACAACCATTACTAATTGGTCTGAACCAATTGTATACACATCTCTTACTTTTCCTTTGTAAAATTTTGTCTGATTTGGTAAGTCAAATCTTGTTTCTTTAATCGAATTACTCATAGTTTTAATGTTTTAATTGTTTATAGGCTTTAATTATCTGTTTTACTAATTTGTGTCTTATTACATCTTTTTCATCAAGGTATATAAAACTTATACTTTCTAATTTTTCTAATCTTTTTCTGGCTTCAACTAAGCCCGATTTTTGTTTTGCAGGTAAATCAATCTGAGATTCATCTCCGGTTATAATAAACTTAGCGGACATACCCATCCTTGTTAAAAACATTTTCATCTGAGATGTTGTTGCATTTTGAGCCTCATCCAATATTACAAATGCTTTATCTAATGTTCTACCTCTCATAAATGCTAATGGAGCTATTTGTATTGTTCCATTCTGCAAAAAATCTTTTAACTTTTCTGATGGTAACATATCCATTAAAGCGTCATATAATGGCTGCATATATGGGTCTAACTTTTCTTTTAAATCTCCTGGTAAGAAACCTAAATTCTCTCCAGACTCTACAGCTGGTCTGGTTAGTATTATTCTCTTTACCTGTTTAGATTTTAGCGCTTTTACTGCAAGAGCAACTGCAGTATATGTTTTACCCGTTCCTGCAGGTCCTATAGCAAACATCATATCATTTTTCGAGATATTACTAACCATCTTTCTCTGATTAACAGTTCTAGCTTTTATCAGTTTACCGTCCGATCCATGTAAAATAATATCATTCTTATTTTCCATAACCATACTTTCATCCTCTAAAATAAGACGTTCAATCTGACTTAAAGTAAGTCTGTTATAATGATTAATATGGTCAATGAAAGATTGAAATTTTTTTTCAAAAAATAAGATATGATCTTCATTTCCTATTACCTTAAGCTTATTTCCACGAGCAACAAGTTTCAAGTCTGGAAAAAACTCTCTTATCTTATATAATTTTCTGTTATTAGAGCCAAAAAGAACTACTAAATCTATCTTTTCTAAATCAATTATTTTTTCATTCATTAAAAAGCAGTTTTTGCTATAATTCTTTTTATTTTTGGACATTGCAAAATAACAATAAAAAATATAAATTTACTATCCTTTTTTTAAGCTATATATGTCAATTATCACACTTACAACAGATTTAGGCACAAAAGATCATTATGTAGCTATAATTAAAGGAGAAATTTACAATCAAATAAAGGATATTAACATTGTTGATATCAGTAACGAAATTACTCAATTTGATATTCAGGAAGCTGCATTTATATTTAAAAACTGTTACAAAAACTTTCCAGATGGTACCGTACACATCATAGGTGTTAATGAAGAATTAACCAACAACAATCAGCATGTAGCAATACAAACTAATAATCAATTTATTATCGGACCAGACAATGGTATATTTTCTTTAATATTTGATGAAATACATCCAGATAAAATTGTTCAGTTAAACATTCCATTTGATAGCGACACACTGACATTTGCAATCAAAGATATTTTTATAAAAGCAGCTTGTCATTTTATAAGAGGAGGAACTATCGAAATGATTGGGGACCCGTTATCTGATTTTCAAAATAAAGCTGCAAGTTTAAAAGCTGTTATATCCGCAGATCATATAAGAGGGAGTGTAATACATATTGATAGTTATGGAAATGCAACATCAAACATCACAATAGATGTGTTTAATAGAATTGGAAAAGGAAGAAATTTTGAAATATTATACGGAAAAGAAACAGAGAAAATTACAAACATTGTAAGTAAATATAAAGATGTTAAAGAAGGAGAAAGACTTGCAATTTTCTCCACAAACGGAAACCTAGAAATATCTATGAATCAAGGAAAAGCAAACGAATTATTAGGATTAGAAATTTATGATATTATCAGAATAGAATTTAAATAAATGAAGAATATCCTTGTTATACTAATTACATCTTCTTTGTTTTTTTATTCTTGTATAAATCCTGAGAGTCAATCAGAGATACAACTAACGGAAGAAACAAAGCAATTAGTATCAATTCTAGAAGATAAGATTTATATTAATATTTATTTGGACGGAGAGTTAAGTCCACAATTCAAAAAACTAAAGTCCTCAGTACATGATTTAATTTCTCAATTCCAGAATTTGAGTGAAAAAGAAATTGACTTTGAATTTGTACAGATAAAAGAAAAGGACACAACAAAACAAGAGGGAGTTTACAATCCATTAGTGAATATAGATATTCATCCTATATGGGTAAAAAACAATGAGTCCTTTCATAAAACCTATCCTTACGCAATAGTTCATTTCAGAGAAAAGTCAATACCAGTATTGCTCCACAACAGTCTTTATTACGATACCATAATGGAATTAGATGATACTGAACTTAAAAACTCTATTAATTATTTACAATATAATTTTATTGAAGCTTTCTATCTTTTACAACAAAATGAGAAAAAACGAATTGCTTTTTTAATGGGAAACGAGCAGTTAGACTCTACAAACACTTGGGACATTCGAAATACATTGTCCAGGTTTTATACAGTTGATTTTTTTGATTTAAGATCTTTCGAGATAAATACAAGTACTAATGAGCCTGATATAAAAAAACAAATAGAGAAACTCAATCAATATAAATGTTTGATAATTGCAAAACCTAATAAAGAATTTTTAGATATTGATAAATTATTGTTAGATCAGTACATAATGAGTGGAGGGAAAACTCTTTGGCTTATAGAAGGGACATCTGCTAATATGAATAATTTTAATGGGAATATGGATTTCACTCTTAAAGACAACAATCTATCTCTAAATGAACTTCTTATTCATTATGGAGCGACTATAAATAAAGATGTAATTACAGATGAAAAATGCTCAAAGAGCCCGGTATATTATAATAATGAAATTGCGTATTTTAACTGGCCCTACAAACCTATACTAACTACCAACTCTAATCATGTGATTGGAAAATTAGAAGACTCTATACTTACAGATTTTGTTAGTTCAATAAACATCATTGACAAAAAGAATAGCACTATTTTAATCCAATCTTCTAAAAAAACAAACACAATACAGATAAATGATGAGGTAAGTTTTGACATAATTAAAAATCCACCAATAACTTTTGAAGGACAAAAAACTACAGCAGTATTAATTGAAAAAAAGTTTAATTCAGCATATTCATATATAAATAATAATGAAGTAAAGAAAAAAAGTGAATTAAACAAAATGATAATTATTTCAGATGGAGATATAATAGCCAATATCCATAACCCTCCTAATTTTTATTATCCACTAGGATATTATCATTATGGAAGAAATATTTTTGATGGAAATACCAACTTTATTTTAAACTCTATACAATATTTGTGTGGAGATGAAGAGCTTATAAAAGTTTTAAATTATACTAAATTGAATCATGAAAAATAACAATATCTATCTTTTCTATTTTATGGTTATATCTCTTTGTTTTTATTCTTGTAGAAATGAAAAAGTAGATCATAAAGATTTTGCAATTTCTAACACTGAAGAAGTAACTAAAATTATTATGTCCGACAAATCAGGTAATAAGATTGAGATAGATAAAGGTACTACCCACTGGACTATAAACAAACAATACAAAGTATGGGAGCGACAAATTGACTATACATTAGGAGTTATGAAAGATATTAGAGTGAAAAGTTCTGTATCAGAACAAAAAATGAACTATGTCATAAAGAATATCGCAACGTCTGGAGTAAAAGTCGAGATATTTAATAAAGATGGTAAAGTAAAATCGTATTATTTAGGAGGAAACACTCCTGATTACAAAGGTACCTACATGATTATGGAAGGATCAGAAACAGCATATATATTACACATACCAGATAGAAATCCTGGAATCTTAAATCCAAAATTTGGAATAGAGGGAACAACTGTAAATGAAAATGTCTGGAGACAACCAATAGTCATAGATTACTCTGAAAACACCATTCAACAATTATATGTTAAGGATATCAAACAGAACGACCAATCTTTTAAATTAGATTTCCAGAACATTAGTCTTCATGATTACAAAGAGCAAGAAATTCCGTTTAACAAAGCAAATTTATCCTATTGGAATTTTGCTTTCAATAATTTAAAATGCGGAGCATATAAACCAAACTTAAAGACGAGTAATTTTAATCTTATAAAAAAGATTTATATTACAACAAACACTAATACAGACTCATTGTTTATATTCGATAAAACAGAAGTACAATCTACTAAAAAAGAATACAACCCTACTGTAGAATATAAATACGCTAGTTACAACAATTCAGAATTAGTTATCATACAAAGTAACATTTTTAACAAAGTGTTAATTACTCTTGAGGAATTCTTAAATATTAGTAGAGAAAAAACACAATCATTATAATATATTTGAGCAGATTTTAAAATAAAAATAAAAAAATGAAATTTATAGTTAATAGTTCGGAATTATTAAAAGAATTACAGAAATTAAGTGGTGTGTTAAGTTCCGGAAACACTCTACCAATACTTGATAATTTTCTGTTTGAAATAGAAAAAGGGAGTATGAAGATAATTGCTTCGGATTTGGAAACAACAATGTCAACTAATATAAATGCAGACACAACTGATACCGGTAAAGTCACCATGCCTGCAAAATTACTTCTAGATACATTAAAGACTTTTTCAAGTCAACCTTTAACATTCCTAATTAATGAAGAAAATTATGTTATAGAAATAAATTCAGAAAATGGAATTTACAAACTTTCGGGACAAAATGCAGCAGAGTTCCCAAAAACTCCAACTGTGAGTTCTTCTACATCAGCAACAATTAATTCTTTAACATTTGTAAATGCTATAAATAAAACATTATTTGCTTGCGGAAATGATGAACTTAGACCTGTGATGTCTGGTATGTTTTGCGAAATTTCTCCAGAAAAAATTATATTTGTAGCAACTGATGCTCATAAATTAGTTAAACATATCCGAACCGATTTTAACGCAGAGTCTACTACGTCCTTTATTTTACCAAGAAAACCATTAACATTATTAAAAAATACTCTTGCTAATGATGGTGATTTAACAATAGAATATAATGACACAAATGCCATGTTTACATTTGATTCTACTAAAATTATTTGCAGATTAATAGATGGCAAATATCCTAATTATGAAGCTGTAATTCCAAAAGAAAACCCGAACAAATTAACCATATCTACATCTGATATTCTTAGTTCTATAAAAAGAGTTTCTATTTACGCAAACAAAACCACTCATCAAATAAGATTATCTATCAAAGGTAGTGAGTTGCAAATTTCATCTGAAGATTTAGATTTTGCAAACCAAGCAGAAGAAAGATTAAGTTGTCAGTATCAAGGTGAGGATATGGAGATTGGTTTCAATTCTAAATTTATGATAGAGATGCTAAATAATATTGGATCAGAAGAAATAAACCTAGAAATGAGTGCATCTAACAGAGCCGGAATTATACTTCCCTTAGATGGCCAAGAAGAAGGTGAAGAAACCCTAATGCTTGTAATGCCAGTTATGTTAAATTCATAAAATTATATTTTAACTATATTTGTAAAAAAATTATAACTATGAAAAAGATTCTAATTTTACTTTTTGTTAGCACTTTTATTATCACTGCTAACGCTCAAAACTTAAGTGTACCTCATTACGGAATTAAAGTAGGTTACAATCACTCAAGTTTTAATTTTACACAATACAATTATTTATTTGGAGGATTTATAAAACCAACTGAGGGTTACCCAAAACCTACTCAGATTGCAAACGTTGGATTAAAAGCAGGATTCTTTGTAGATATTAAAATATCTAAAAATTGGCATATCAGCCCAACTTTATCGTATTCTCAATTCGGTTCTTACACTCAATTAGACCAACAATGGGACAATACATATACTGGAGATACAATAAGAACATATGGATTTAAAGAAGAAACTTTTAAAATGGATTATATAACTCTTGAACCACTTTTTGAATACAGACCAACCGATAAATTAACTTTAATAGTAGGTCCTTCTGTTTCTTATTTAATTTCTAATAATTTAGTGAGATATGTTGAAGAAGAAAATACAGAAAGAACTAATGACTCTTATAATGGAGAAATTCCTGGAGTAAGTGATATTGACGCAGGACTTAATCTGGGTATATCTGTTTTTCTTACCGAACATTTTGATGTAGATCTTAATCTTTATATTGGGATGTTAGGATTTGAAGATATAGATGAGGGATACGAAAGAACTTTAAAAGCTTTTAGTATTTCTTGCGGATATACTTTTAACTAATTAATTTAATGTATCTTCCTTATCCATTTCTGAAGTTTTTTCATTTATAAAACAACCAATCTATCTCCTTTCAAAATTGGTATAATATCTGATTTTAGAGGTGGAGACAAACAAAAACGAGTATCCTCTTCCATATTTAAGGATTTCAATCTTCTTCTATGAGAAGATTCTGAGAGGTAATCAAATAAATTATCACCAGCATTTTTTAATAATTGAGTAGATGCAAATAAAGAATCACAAACAGAACTATATTTTCCAGAAGATAATAATAACGTGGATAAACTTCCAGCAAAAATAGGATCTTCTAAATTAAACACTCCCTTCCAACCTGAACAAAGTATAATGATATCTTTATATTCTCTTATTAAATACGTAGCAACCGCATCTAGGTTAATATAGGATGCTGTAATTACTTTATGATTTTTTGCATTATTTATTGCCTTAGTTCCATTTGTAGTAGTTAGTACTAATGTCTTCCCATCAACATCTGAGTTTATATAATGAAAGGGAGAATTTCCATAATCAAAACCATCTATTGGTTTTGCATTTCTTTCTGCTGCAACAATATACCCTTCCTTTCCTTTATAAGCAAGTGCATCTTCTAAAGTTTGTACCGGTATAATTTCTTTTACTCCTTGCATAAAAGCGGTAGAAATTACAGTGGTGGCTCGTAATAAATCCACTACTACAACTATAGATTTTTCATCAGCATATTTATCAAACTGGTCTGCAGTAAAACAAACAGATATACTCTTCTTCTCACTCATTTATTTAACAAATGGTAAAGATACCACTTTTGCTTTTATTAACTTTTTTCTTATTTTTATGTAAATTTTATTTCCGATGTCTTTCTGATCAGAAGAAACATAAGCCATTGCTATAGCTTTGTTTAAAGTTGGAGACATAGTGCCTGAAGTAACAACACCAATTTCATTACCTAACTCATCTACTATAGAATAATCTTTTCTAGCAATCCCCTTCTCTAACAACTCAATACCTACCAATTTTCTTTTTACTCCATTTTCTTTTTGTTTCTTTAAATTATCCGAGTTAATAAATTCTTTTGAAAATTTTGTAATCCATCCTAAACCAGCTTCAATTGGAGAAGTAGAATCGTTTATATCATTTCCATACAAACAAAATCCTTTCTCTAATCTTAAAGTGTCTCTTGCCGCTAGACCTACAGGACACAACTCATCAGAAATAGAAAATAAAGTATCCCATAATTTTCTAACATCCTCATTTTTTACGTATAACTCAAATCCAATCTCTCCAGTATACCCCGTTCTTGATAAAATAATTTCTTCTATTCCGGCTAATTCACCAATTTTAAAATTATAATATCTTATTTCAGAAAGATTTATATCTGTAAGTTTTTGCAACAACTCAATAGACTTAGGTCCTTGTAATGCTAATAATGAATAACTATCTGATTTATTTTCAATAGTACATCCATATATATTGTGAGAATTTATCCATGCTAAATCTTTCTGTATATTTGAAGCATTCACAACTAATAAATAGTTATTTTCCTCAATCATATATAAAAGAAAATCGTCTACTATACCTCCTTCCAAATTTGGTAGACAAGTATACTGCACTTTTCCAGGAGACAATTTACTTACATCATTAGATGTAATATATTGTAAAAACTGCAATGAATTTTCACCAGTAACGAACAATTCCCCCATATGAGAAACATCAAAAATCCCAACTACTTCTCTAACAATTCTATGTTCTTCTTTTACTCCTTTTTTATATTTCACTGGCATACAATAACCAGCAAAATCTACCATTTTACCACCCAAACTTTTATGAATTTCTGAAAGTACTAATTTTTTCATTTATAATATATTTTGTGCAAAACTAACAATTCAAAAGTTTCTAAAAAGAGAGTATCGAATAAAAAATAAATTATTAAATTGCAGGTAAATACAAATCACTTGAAAAAATTAAAAAGAAAACTCAATTTATCCTCTGTAATAGCAATTAGTATCGCTGGAATGCTAGGAGGAATTTTTGTATTACCAGGTATTGCAGCTGCAAAAACAGGATCATCTGTTTGGCTTGCGTTTTTACTTGCAGCAATCTGTATTTTGCCTGCTGTACTTTCAAAATCAGAGCTTGCAACAGCCATGCCAAAATCAGGTGGAGCTTATATTTATATTGAAAGGGCATTCGGTCCACTTTTCGGAACTATTTCAGGTCTTGGTCTATGGCTCTCTTTGTTGCTTAAAAGTGCATTCTGTTTAGTAGGATTTGGAGCATATTTACTAGTTCTCACAAAAACAGATTACTTACCAATAGAGTATCTTTCCATAATCTTTTTATTCTTAATAATGATGTTGAATATATTAGGAGTTAAAAAAGTTGGTAAAGTTCAGTTATTTGTAGTAATCATCAGCATCTTAAGTCTTCTGTCTCTTCTAATATTAGGATTACCAGAAGTGAAAAAAGAATATATTAATCCATTTATAAAATTCGGAAATGAAGGATTAATTACTACAATTGCTTTTGTATACATAGCATATGCAGGAGTAACTAAGGTAGCTGCTATAGCAGGAGAGGTAAAAAATCCATATAAGAATCTTCCTTTAGCAATGATCTTTTCTTTAGTACTGATAACAATTATTTATACTACCATATCGTATGTATTGGTAGGAAATGTTTCTTTAGAGTCTCTTCAAAATGATTACAAACCAATATATACCTTATCTTGCACTTTTGGTAGTGAATGGTTTTCGAAAATCATTGCAGTTGTAGGGGTTCTTACTCTAATCTCAATGGCTAACTCTGGGGTATTAGCTTCATCTAGATTCCCTTTTGCAATGGCAAACGACAAATTACTTCCTCAATCATTCACTAAGGTTCATAGTAAATATTTAACACCTATAAACACAATATTTTTAACTTGCTTTATAATGGCGATTGTCATCCTACTGCTAGATGTAGAAAAGATTGCAAAACTAGCAAGTGCCTTTAAAGTTAGTATGTTTATTGCAGCAAATTTATGTGTAATTATATTAAGGGAGACATCTGTACAATGGTACAATCCTTCTTACAAATCTCCATTTTATCCATATATTCAACTTTTTGGAATAATTAGCGGGATTATATTATTATTCTACTTAGGATGGATGCCAATAATGGTACTTTTATCAATTGGTTGTTTAGGAGCTATTTTATATTTTATTTACGGAAAAAAATCTTCTCGTTCAGGAGTATTACTTAATTATGGACATTTACCATCTTTATTTTCAGCATTTAAAAAGAAAAGTAATACTGCGATTCACGAAACAACTATTAATGTAGTAGAAGAAAATGAGTTTGTAGATAACGAATCATCAGTCATTATTACATTATTAGGTAATGAATATTCTCCTGAAAACCTCACTGAAATAGGAAATTCATTAGTAGAATCAAAAAAGATAAAAGTAGTTAATATTACAGAAGCTCCAGATCAAACCTCATTAGATGCTTTCACAACCAAAACACCTAAAATAAAATCAATAGAAAGGCAAATTAATTATTTGGGTAAAATACAAAATACAGATATAAATTTTGAATCCCTGATTACACATAATATTTCTCATTCGATCCAATCAATGACTAACTACCCATCTTTAGAATGGCTAGTTCTAGAATGGAACGGAAGATCATATAACGGACTTTTAATTAATAATCCATTAGGATGGATTTTAAGCAACATCAACTCTAATTTTGCCTTATTTAAAGATAATGGTATTAGGTATTTCTCTGAAATTGTATTGGCAATTAGGCCAAATAGTAAAGATTTAAAGAAACTTATAAAAACCACCTCTCAAATTGCAAAATTTTACAAAGCAAACTTCACATTATTACATATAGTATCTGAAAACACAGATGAATCTGAAATTAAAAATTTAAAAGAGATTGCAGAGAAACATATAAGCGAATATACTGATTTTGCAAAACTACGAATTGAACGTTCTGCTAATCCTTTTGAATGCGTTGAAGAGCTTTCTTCTGAGTACGACTTGTTGGTTTTAGGCACACCCAGAAAAGATACATGGAAAAGTATGTTATTCGGTACAGGAAAAGATTTATTTGCAACACAAGCAAATTGTTCTGTATTAAGATTAACTATAAAATCAACTAATTAATTATTTTTATATATTTGTAATCAGATTTAAATTAAAAAATAAAGTATGTCAGATAATAGAGATGAAATTTATTCAAAATCATTAAGAGCTGGGAGAAGAACTTATTTCTTTGATGTAAGATCTACTAGAGCAGATGACTTTTACCTTACAATAACAGAGAGTAAAAGAGAGTTTAATGAAGATGGGACCCCTTTTTACAAAAAACACAAAATCTATCTTTATAAAGAAGATTTTCAGAACTTTAAAGATCATTTAAATGAGATGGTAGACTATATCATTAAGGAAAGAGGTGAAGAAATTATTTCGTTAAACAAAGAAGAAAAATCTAATACAGAAGTTTCTACAAAGGAAAAAAAAGAAGAACCTACAACAGATTTTACTGAGGTAAACTTTGATGATTTAGGAAAAGAAGAAGAATAAAATATATTTAGATATATATTAAAAGCCCTTTGTTTAAAGGGCTTTTTTTTATTAAAAACTTTCTGTTTTTTGTTAATAAGTGAATCTCTACTAAAATAACATATCTGCTTTTATAGTTGTATTTTTGAAACATACAAAAACAAGAATAAATGGGTAAAATTATTGCAATTGCAAACCAAAAAGGTGGAGTTGGAAAAACTACCACAGCGATGAATCTATCTGCTGGATTAGGTATTTTAGAAAAAAAAGTGTTATTAATTGACATTGACCCTCAAGCCAACTCTACATCAGGTGTAGGATACGACCCTAGAGAAATTGAAAATGGAGTATACGAATGCTTAATAGGAAAAGTAAAAGCAAGAGACATTATACTAGAAACTAAGAGTCCTAATTTATTTTTACTTCCGGCTCATATTGATTTGGTTGGTGCCGAATTAGAACTAGTTGATGAAGCAAATAGAGAGCAAATGATGAAAAACACTCTTACAGATATAGTAAATGAATTTGATTATATTATTATTGATTGTGCGCCATCTTTAGGTATTTTAACTCTAAACTCTCTTACTGCTGCAGATTCTTTAATCATTCCTATACAATGCGAATATTTTGCACTGGAAGGGCTTGGTAAATTATTAAATACAGTTAAGATTGTACAGAAAAGATTAAATCCAGAATTAACCATAGAAGGTTTACTTCTAACCATGTATGATACTCGTTTAAGATTATCTAATCAGGTAGTTGAAGAGGTAAAAACACACTTTCAGGATTTAGTATTTAAAACAATTATCCACCGCAATGTTACATTAGGAGAATCTCCATCTTATGGTGAAACCATTATGATACATGACGCTACAAGTAAAGGAGCTATAAATTATCTAAATCTTGCATCTGAGATATTAGAAAACGAACAAAAGAAGTTAGAAGAAGAAAACTTAGTAAATAATGAATAAGAAGAGGAGTGTTTTAGGTAGAGGATTAGGATCTATTTTAAGAAATCCAGATACGGATATTACTACTAAATTAGAAGAAAAAAACAAACTAGTTGGTAACATTAGTACTATTAAAATTTCAGACATTAGTACAAATCCTTTTCAGCCCAGAACAGAATTTGACCAAGAAAAATTGGAGGAATTATCTCATTCTATTGAAACTTTAGGAATTATCCAGCCTATTACGGTTCGCAAATTAGGAAACGATAAATACCAGCTTATTTCAGGGGAAAGAAGATATCGAGCTTCTAAAATGGCAGGTAAATCAGAAATTCCTGCTTTTATCAGAATAGCAAACGACCAACAGATGTTAGAAATGGCATTAGTAGAGAACATTCAAAGGTCAAATCTTAATCCTATTGAAGTTGCTTTATCTTACCAAAGACTTATGATAGAGTGTAAGCTAACACAAGAACAATGTTCAGAAAAAGTAGGTAAGAAAAGAAGTACGATAGCAAACTTTTTAAGATTATTAAAATTACCTGAAGAAATTCAAGCTGCATTAAAAGAAGAAAAAATTTCTATGGGACATGCTCGAGCTCTCATAAATATTAAACAAATAGATAGTCAGATTTCTCTATGTAATGATATAATTGCATTTGGATATTCTGTTAGAGAAGTAGAACAAATGGCAAAATCCTTTAGAGAGACAGGATATAAACAAACTTCTAAAAATCCTAAAAGCAAAATCCCTACTTCTCTACCCTTTGCCTCTCAACAAGCCTTACATAATTTAGGAAGAAAAATAGAAAAAGATATTGATATTAAGAGAAATAATAAGGGAAGTGGAAAGATTATTATTTCGTTTAATTCGGATGAGGATTTTTCAGATTTAATGACTAAACTAAATAAATCTTGATAAAAAAAATGTACATATTTGTTATTTGTACCATACTATCTACTATTAGTTTTTCTCAAAAAATACAAAAGGAGAAGTCTCCTAAAAAAGCGGCTTTATATTCTGCAATACTTCCAGGTGCAGGACAAGTTTACACAAAAAAATATTGGAAGGTGCCAATTGTTTATGGAGGGATTGTTACCTCTTTTTATTTTATAAATGAAAACAATTCTAAGTATATAGAATACAGAGAAGCAGCTCTTTTAAGCAACGAAACTGGTGAGAATCAATTAGGATATAACTACTCCGAATTAAAAACTTTAAAAGAATACTACAGGAGAAATAGAGATGTGTCCTACTTTATTTTTGTAGGAGTGTACATCCTAAATATTGTTGATGCTTCTGTAAATGCTCATCTTTTTAGCTTTGATGTTTCTGACGATATAAGTATGAATATTCAACCCTATTCAACTTTAAGCAATACAGGCCTTGCATTATCTTTTAATTTCTAATTTTGCAAAACTAATTTTACAGAAATGATAAAGGATTTAAAAAATATTGACAATTGGGAACTTTCAAAAAAGAGAAGATTTTTCTGGGGATTTACTATTGTTTGGGTGTTATTTGTTTTTTTAATTAATGGAGAATGGTTATATTTTATTCCTTTTATTGTAGGGGATATAATTTTCTGGAAAACATTTAACTACACTTTCTGGAAGAAAAGAAAAAAGAAAGTAGAGAAAAAAAAATCTTGGTTAAGAAGTTGGGGGGATGCTATTTTATTTGCGGTAATAGCTGCAACCATATTACGAACCTTCTTTATTGAAGCATATACTATACCTACTCCATCTATGGAGAAATCTTTAATGGTAGGGGATTATTTATTTGTAAGTAAAACATCTTACGGACCAAGGGTTCCTATTACTCCATTATCGTTCCCGTTGGTGCATCACACACTCCCAATAATAGGAGGTCAATCTTATTTAGAGTGGTTACGTCTTCCATACCACAGAATGTCTGGTTGGTCGGATGGAAATGAGCAATCTTCTATTGGGGTAAAAAGAAACGATTGTGTAGTTTTTAACTGGCCTGCTGAAAGAGAAGGAAGACCAATTGACAAAAAAGAAAACTATGTTAAGAGATGTGTTGCTCTTCCGGGAGATGAAATACAAATTAAAGAAGGAATTTTATTTATAAATGGTGAAAAGGAGACAAAATACGATTGGATGAAGAAACAAAGAAGATATTTTGTTAAAACTAAATCTGGTTTAAATAAAGAAAAATTGTACCAAGATTATGATATCTATCCTACCGATGTCCAAAAACTTAGGATGGCTAATATTTACGCCATTAACACCACAGAAGACGCGATTAAAGATTTAAAAACAAAATCCTATGTAGATTCAGTTTGGTCTACTGGTTCTCAAGGTGATATTTTCAACAATAAAGTTATGAATCCGGATTATTTTTTAGTTCATAACCCTTACGACTGGAATGAGGAGAATTACGGACCTCTTACGATACCCAAACAAGGAGTTACGGTTACACTTACTAAAAATAACATTGCACTTTACAAACAGATCATCAATAGGTACGAAGGAGAAGAATTGGAAAATCCAGATAACTTCCTAAATATAAAAACGGAACTAGAGGAAAATGGATCTGCTAATTACACCTTTAAACAGAATTATTATTGGTTAATGGGAGATAATAGACAAAATTCTGCTGATAGTAGATTTTGGGGATTTGTACCAGAAAATCACATTGTAGGAAAAGCTTTATTTATTTGGATGAGTTATGATAAATATGGTAAAGGTGTGAGATGGAATAGATTATTCAATTCAGTAAAATAAGTTGAAAGTTTTACTTCCTATTTCCTATTTAGGACCTGCCTCCTACTACAGTACACTTCTAAAATCAGAAGAAATATTTATTGAAGCTAAGGAACATTTTATAAAGCAATCTGTTAGGAATAGATGTGTCATTTTATCTGCAAATGGAGTACAAAAACTTAGCATTCCTAAAGAGAGGAAATCTTCAGACAAAACACTAATTACAAACATTAAGATTTCTAAGACACAAAATTGGCAGAAGTTACATTGGCAAGCTCTCATCTCATCTTACAACTCCTCTCCTTTTTTCGAATATTATAAAGATCAGTTAGAAGAATTTTATCATACTAATCCATCTAACTTGTTCAACTTTAATTTAAGATTGACAGAACTAATCTTGTCTTTTTTACAAACCCAAAAAAAGATACATTTAACCTCGGAATATCATAGAAAATTTGATGGTAAAGATTTCAGAAATCATAAATTCAAGAATCTTGAAATGGATACATATGAACAAGTTTTTTCAGAAAAAATAGAGTTTCAATCTGATTTATCAGTAGTAGATGTACTATTTAATTTAGGACCAGAAACTACTTCTTATTTAGAAACACAAAGTATATAATTTCCTTATTTTTGTAAAAAAATTAATGATGGTAGATTTAGAATTCAACAAGAATGATGATAAGATGAGACTTCTCATCTCTGAAATGAGAAGAAGACATGCGGAAATTGCTCTTGGTGGAGGTAAAAAGAAAATAGAAAAACAACATGATAAAGGAAAACTTACTGCCCGAGAAAGGATAGACTACCTTAAGGATAAAGATGCTGAATTTTTAGAAATTGCTGCTTTTGCTGGTTACGATATGTATATGGAATATGGAGGGTGTCCCTCAGGTGGTGTAGTTGCAGGAATCACTTATATAAAGGAAAAACAATGTATTATAGTAGCGAATGATGCTACTGTAAAAGCGGGCGCTTGGTTCCCAATTACTGGAAAGAAAAATTTAAGATTGCAAGAAATTGCAATGGAAAATAGATTACCAATTATTTACTTAGTGGATTCTGCTGGGGTGTTCTTACCTATGCAAGATGAAATTTTTCCAGACAAAGAACATTTCGGAAGAATTTTTAGGAACAATGCTAAAATGAGTTCTATGGGCATCACTCAGATTTCTGCAATAATGGGATCTTGTGTTGCTGGGGGTGCCTACCTACCTATCATGTCGGATGAAGCTCTTATTGTGGATAAAACAGCTTCTATATTTTTGGCAGGAAGTTACTTGGTAAAAGCTGCTATTGGAGAGAGTATTGATAACGAAACTTTAGGTGGGGCTACTACCCATTGTGAGATTTCTGGTGTAACGGATTATAAAGTGAAAGACGATAAATCTGCACTAGAGAAAATCCGGTCAATAATGGATAAAATTGGGGAGTTTGAAAAGGCAGGTTTCAATAGAAAGGACTCACACCCTCCTAAGGAAGACGAAAAAGAAATTTACGGAATCATTCCTAGAGATAGAGCAAAACCTTACCAAATGAGAGAAATCATCAAAAGGTTGGTGGACAATTCCAAATTTGAGGAATATAAAGAAGGATACGGACAATCGATTGTATGTGGTTATGCCAGGGTAGATGGTTGGGCGGTAGGTATTGTTGCTAATCAGAGAGAGATGATTAAATCTAAAAAAGGAGAGTTGCAATTCGGGGGAGTTATTTATTCGGACTCTGCAGATAAATCTGCACGTTTTATTGCTAATTGTAACCAAAAGAAAATACCATTGGTCTTTTTACAAGATGTAACTGGTTTTATGGTAGGTTCTAGGTCGGAACATGGGGGTATCATTAAAGATGGTGCTAAAATGGTAAATGCCATGTCTAATTCTGTAGTACCTAAATTTACTATTATTATAGGAAATTCCTATGGTGCAGGAAACTATGCCATGTGTGGAAAGGCCTACGACCCAAGATTAATTATTGCTTGGCCTACTGCTCAGTTAGCAGTTATGGGCGGTGAACAAGCTGCCAAAGTATTACTGCAGATTGAAAAAGCTTCTCTTAAATCAAAAGGGGAAGAAATTGATTCAGAGAAGGAGAAGGAGTTATTGAAAACAATTACTGATAAATACGATAAACAAACTTCTCCTTATTATGCAGCTTCTCGTATATGGACAGATGCAATTATTGATCCTTTAGAGACTCGTAAAGTAATTTCTATGGGGATAGAAGCGGCCAATAACGCACCAATTAAAGAAGTCTATAACCCTGGAGTTATTCAGTCTTAAATTAAATTTCCGAACAATTTTATTTATCAATCTTTTTATTTTTAAATTGACAATCAGAAATCTTTATAGTATCAAAACCAAGTTTTGAAGAAGTTAGTATTGATGCAAAATCTCGAATTACCATTCTTTCTAATTGCCTATATTTGCAAGCCTAAAGACAATAAAAATGATTAACATCACCCTTCCTGATGGAAGTATAAAACAGGTAGAAAGTGGAACTTCAGCTATGGATATCGCCATGAGTATTTCTGAAGGTTTAGCACGAAATGTGCTATCTGCTAGTGTAAACGGAGAAGTTTGGGATGCCAATCGTCCTATAACCACTGATTCTACACTTACCCTACATACTTTTAACGATAAAGACGGAAAAGCTACATTCTGGCATTCTTCTGCACACATTATGGCAGAAGCTCTAGAGGATTTATATCCTGGTGTAAAACTAGGTATTGGTCCTGCAGTAGATAATGGTTTTTATTATGATATAGATTTAGGAGATCGTGTTCTTTCTATCGAAGATTTACCTAAGATTGAAAAGAAAATGAAGGAGTTGACTTCTCAAAAAGTTTCTTTTGATAGGAAAGATATTTCTAAAGATGATGCAATTCAGTATTTCACCGATAAGGGAGATGAATATAAATTAGAATTACTCGAAGATTTAGAAGATGGAAACATCACTTTTTATACTCAAGGTAACTTTACCGATTTATGTAGAGGTCCACACATTCCATCATCAGGAAAAATCAAAGCAATTAAATTACTAAATATTGCAGGTGCCTATTGGAGAGGTGACGAAAATCGTAAACAACTTACGCGTATATATGGGATATCTTTCCCAAAACAAAAAGAATTAACTGCTCACCTTGAGATGTTAGAGGAAGCTAAAAAAAGAGACCACCGAAAAATAGGGAAGGAAATGGAACTTTTTACATTCTCACAAAAGGTAGGACAAGGTTTACCTCTTTGGTTACCTAAAGGTGCTCAACTTCGTGAAAAATTAGAAAACTTCCTTAAAAAAGCACAAATTCAGGCGGGATATTTACCTGTAGTTACTCCACATATTGGTAATAAAGATTTGTATGTATGTTCTGGTCATTACGACAAATATGGTGAGGATTCTTTCCAACCTATCAAAACTCCTAATGAAGGNGAAGAGTTTTTCCTAAAACCTATGAACTGCCCNCACCATTGNGAANTCTATAAAGCAAAACAATATTCTTACCGNGATTTACCTGTCAGATTTGCAGAGTTCGGNACGGTTTATCGTTACGANCAATCAGGAGAATTACATGGTTTAACNCGTGTCAGATCTTTCACNCAAGATGACGCACACCTTTTCGTGCGTCCTGACCAAGTAAAACAAGAATTTATCAATGTAATTNACTTAGTACTTTATNTTTTCAATGCACTTGGTTTTGAAGATTTNAAANCACAAATNTCTTTGCGAGATCCTNAAAACAAANCAAAATATATTGGTTCTGATGAAAATTGGGATAAAGCNGANGCTGCNATNATNGAAGCNNCTTCNGAAAAAGGACTAAATACTGTAGTNGAANATGGAGANGCNGCTTTCTATGGTCCTAAATTNGACTTNATGGTTAANGATGCTNTAGGNAGAGAATGGCAATTAGGAACTATTCAAGTAGATTATAACNTACCAGAACGTTTTGAACTAGAATACANTGGTGCAGATAATCAGAAACACAGACCNGTAATGATACACCGAGCACCTTTTGGTTCTATGGAACGNTTTGTNGCNGTTCTAATCGANCATTGTGGTGGNAATTTCCCACTTTGGCTTACTCCTGANCAANTAGTAATCCTNCCTATNTCNGAAAAATANCACAATTATGCAAATAAAGTATTNNAATTACTAAAAAATCACGATATTTGCGGTCGCATTGATGAGAGNTCGGAGAAAACAGGAAGAAAAATCAGAGATGCAGAGGTATCTAAAACACCTTACATGATTATAGTNGGNGAAAAAGAACAAGAAGAANAAACTATATCAGTAAGAAAACATGGTNGTGAAGATTTAGGANAAATGAAAATTGACACACTAATAGATACNATAAATAANGAAATAGAACAAGTAACAAAATTTAATAACTAAAAAACAAAGAGTAATCGCTAGGAAACATTTCAGAAANAGAGANGANAGAAAAGATCTTCATAAGNTAAACGAAAACATAAGAGCTCCATATGTAAGAATTGTNGGNGANAANGTTGAATCTAANATAATATCTATTAAAGAAGCTTTACACAAAGCNAACNAAATGGATTTAGATTTAGTNGAAATCTCTCCNAATGCAGAACCTCCAGTTTGTAAGTTAATAGATTATAAAAAGTTCATTTACGACCAAAAAAAGAAGCAAAAAGCNATTAAGGCAAAANCAGTAAAGGTTGTAGTAAAAGAATTGAGNTTCGGACCTAATACNGGTGAACATGATTTTAATTTTAAACTNAAACATGCCATTNGTTTTTTAGAAGACGGATTTAAAGTAAAAGCATTTGTTTTTTTTAGAGGNAGAACTATTATTTTTAAAGAACAAGGTGAAATTTTACTTTTAAANCTAGCNCAGGCACTAGAAGAAGTAGGTGTTATCGAAAACATGCCAAAGNTAGAAGGGAAAAAGATGATAATGATGATAGCACCAAAAAAGAAGAATAAATAAAAATAAGATACAATGCCAAAAATGAAAACAAAAGCGGGAGCTAAAAAAAGGTTCAAGCTTACAGGATCAGGGAAAATTAAAAGAAAACACGCTTTTAAAAGNCANATCCTNACTAAAAAAGGTACAAAACAAAAAAGAAACCTAACTAAAACTGGTTTAGTTCATGATGCAGANATGAACAACATCAAACATCAGTTAGGNCTTTAANATAANTAANTAGGTAATTAACCAGGTATTTAGTTTTAAGNGCNAACTTTAAANAAGCCACTAACTACCAAAAAACAATGAAAAAATGCCAAGATCGGTAAACTCAGTAGCTGCAAAAGCTAAAAGAAAAAAGGTAATTAAAGCCGCNAAAGGTTACTTTGGAAGAAGAAAAAATGTTCATACAGTAGCTAAAAATGCTGTTGAAAAAGGNATGCAATATGCATACCGTGACAGAAAAAACAAAAAGAGAACATTCAGAGCNCTATGGATTCAAAGAATTAATGCNGGTGCNAGATTACACGGAATGTCTTACTCTCAATTAATGGGTAAAATTCATGCAAACGGAATTGAATTAAACAGAAAAGTTCTTGCTGATTTAGCAATGAANCACCCNGAAGCTTTTAAAGCAATTNTTGATAAAGTAAAATAAANAATCTATTCTTTAATTACAAAGGAGATCCCATCAGGANCTCCTTTTTTTTACTATNTTTTATCAGTTAAGACAACTCCTCTCTCACTAATTGAGNNATAAGNTTTCCATCTGCTTTTCCATTTAGTTTACCCATTAATNGNCCCATNCATTTCCCCATATCTGCAGGNGAAGANGCTCCTACTNNTNAAATAANNTCTTTTACAATNTNNCTTANTTCATCTTCACTCATTTGTTCTGGNAAATAAACCTCTAAGTATTCTAACTCTNTAATTTCATCTTTTGCTAAATCNTCTCTTCCTTGNTCTGTANAAATTGAAGCAGACTCCTTTCTTTGTTTTACAAGTTTTGATATTATCTTCTCNGCTACATCATCAGGAACCGAATCNGCCCCATCCTTAGNCATCTCTACAATNAAAGCTGCTTTAACTGNCCTAAGAGCAGCTAANNTATCTTTNTCTTTAGCAATCATTGCTTGTTTTATATGATCGTTTATTGTGTTTTGTAAACTCATATTATTTNTATTTTTTGTTATCTGATANTAATTTATTCAACCTATCATTTGCCTCTTTAAAATTAGGATTAATCCCTAATGCTTTTCTATAATACTGTTCCGCATTTACCACATCCCCTAATCCCTGATAACAGATTGCCATCCTAAAATAAGCTAAATAATAATTAGGATTAACCCTTAAAACCTCAATGAAATAATTTATTGCATTTTTATAATCCTTTAAATCATCCTGAAACATAAATCCTAAATTATAAATAGCGTTTTCATATATTCTATCTTCAATTCCTATATCTATTATTTTATGATATACTTCTTGAGCCTCTGAATACATAGAATTGCTATGATAGGCCAAACCCATATTGTACCAAGCTATCCTATTCTCCGGATTTATTTTTACTACTTTAGTATAATAAAAAAAAGATAAAGAATCTGCTAAAGAATGATGAAGATTACCTAATTGTAAATAACCTTCTTCATTATTAGAATCTAACTCGACAGTCTTATTAAAACATAAGACAGCTTGTTCCTTTCTATCCAATTCTATATAACAATATCCTAATAATAAAAAAGTATGAGGATCTGATGCATTAACTAAAATTGATTCTTCTAATAATTTAACGGATGTATTTAAATATTCATCATTTTCAAAGGTCTTCCCTCTAAACAAGAATATTTCGCCTGCTTTCTTATAAGAAAGTGCAATATTATAATTGTATCTTACTGAAGTATAAAAATGTTCAGAAGATAAAACAAGATAAGAATCGTCTCCTACCCTTGATTTCACTAATTCTAAAAGTACATCAGCTAATAAATAATGGGTTTCTCCTTTTGTAGAATCTAAAGAATTTGCCTGATTCAAATCTTTCAAAGCCTCCTTAAATCTCTTCCGTTCAATATTTATCTTTGCTCTTGCTACATACAAAGAATCGTTCGTAATATCCTTATCAATCAGTTCAGAAACAACAACAATCGGATCCTGATTTTTGGTTTCTTTTACCGATTCTGTTTCAGAAACACATGCAATTAAAAATAGAGAATAGAGAAAAAATATTATTCTCATTATTCAACAGTGTTTGCTTCTGCAATTTTTTGTTCTAATTCAGACATTAACTCCGGATTATCCTCTAACATGTTCTTTACAGCATCTCTTCCTTGACCTAATTTTGTATCTTCATAGGAGAACCAAGAACCACTTTTCTTTACAACATCTGAGTCTACAGCCATATCCAAAACCTCTCCACTTCTAGAAATTCCTTTACCAAACATAATATCAAATTCTACCTTTTTAAATGGAGGAGCAACTTTATTCTTTACTACCTTTACTCTTGTTCTATTACCAATGACATCATCTCCATTTTTAATCGCTCCAATTCTTCTGATATCTAACCTAACTGAAGAGTAAAATTTAAGAGCATTTCCTCCTGTAGTGGTTTCTGGAGAACCAAACATCACTCCAATTTTCATTCGCAACTGATTGATAAAAATAAGAGTACACCCTGTTTTGTTTATAGTAGCGGTTAGTTTTCTTAAGGCTTGAGACATCAATCTCGCGTGGAGTCCCATTTTACTATCTCCCATTTCTCCTTCAATCTCAGATTTTGGGGTAAGGGCTGCAACTGAATCTATAATTACTAAATCTACCGCACCAGAACTGATTAAATGATCTGCAATCTCTAAAGCTTGTTCTCCATTATCAGGCTGAGAAATAAACAAATCTTCAATATTCACTCCTAAACTAGATGCATACGAAGCGTCAAAAGCATGTTCCGCATCTATAAAAGCCGCTATTCCGCCTTGCTTTTGTACTTCTGCAATAGCATGTATAGTTAAGGTTGTTTTACCAGATGATTCAGGACCATATATTTCTACTACTCTTCCTCTAGGATATCCTCCTACTCCTAAAACAGTGTCTAAACCTAACGAGCCTGTTGGGATAGAGTCAATATCTTCTACTACTTTATCACCTAACTTCATTACTACACCTTTTCCGTATGATTTCTCTAACTTACCCAAAGTAAGTTCTAATGCCTTTAATTTGGCTGATTTTTCTTTATCACTCATAATTATTTATTTTAATACAAAAAAGAGAAAATATCTATGAAATTAAAAGAAAAGAGACTCCTATTTATTAACAGAAGATTAATTTTTTATCTTGTGTTTTTTATACGATTTGCATAAGTTAGTTATACCACAATTCTCACATTCTGCTCTTCTAGATTTACAGACATATCTACCATGTAATATCAACCAATGATGAGCAATATTTAATTTCTCTTCAGGGAAAAGTTTCAAAAGTTGTAATTCAGATTGTAATGGATTCTTAGCATTTGTCGTTAATCCTATCCTATTTGCCACTCTAAAAACATGTGTATCTACTGGCATTGCCGGAATATCAAAATATACTGAACCAACAACATTTGCAGTTTTTCTACCCACCCCTGGTAACCTTTGTAACTCTTCTAAACTAGCGGGGATTTCAGAATTATATTCATTTACCAACATTTTAGCAAGTCCTAAAAGATGTTTTGCCTTATTTCTTGGATAGCTACAACTTTTTATCAATTCAAATATATGATCTACAGAAGCTTCCGACATTATCTCTGGAGTAGGAAATTCTTCAAACAATTTTGGGGTAATTATATTTACTCTCTTGTCTGTACATTGCGCAGACAATACTACAGCAACCGTAAGCTCAAATGCATTTGTATAATGCAACTCTGTTTTCGCCTCTGGCAAGTATTCTGAAAAGTAATCAATAAATAAACTTACCCTTTCTTGTTTTTTCATATTACAAATGTAACAATAAAAAAGGCCGAACAAAATAAATTGTTCGACCTAATCATAAAAAACCAAAACCACTTAGTTATTTAACATTAAAACATCTCCAATGGAATTTGTTTTAATACATTTTACAGACTTTGAATAAGATAAAATCATCCTAACTGATTCTTCTCGCACTTGTAGTCTTGCTTCAGATTTTTTTGTCTTTACTTGCGAATTGTGGTTCAACAAATAAGATAAAGTAGAGATTTCTTTCATATAGTATATTTTTGTTCATATACCTACATAACGCCCTAATTGAGTTTATATTGTATCAACCTTAATTTATTTGTAATTGAACATTATGTTTCTCAACTAATTTTCTTAAATTAATAATTGCATATCTCATTCTTCCTAAAGCGGTATTTATACTTACATCTGTAATTTCCGAGATTTCTTTAAAGCTTAAATCCTTATAATATCTCATTTTTAAAACCTCTTTCTGATCTTCTGGAAGTTCCTCAATTAATTTTCTTAAATCAGATGTAATCTGGTCATCAATCATTTCCTCTTCCACATTCTTCTCTTCATTTGATATTACATCAAAAATATTAAAATCATCTGTCGGAGCAATACTTCTTGTCTTCTTTTGCCTTCTAAAATGGTCAATTACTAAATTATGAGCAATTCTCATTACCCAAGGTACAAATTTACCTTCTTCATTATACTTACCTCTTTTTAAAGAATTAACTACTTTTATAAAAGTATCCTGGAACAAATCATGTGCAAGATTATAATTTTTAATCTTTGATAATATAAATGCGAAAACTTTATCTTTATGTTTCCTAATTAAAATTTCAAAAGCAGCTTCATCGCCACTTAAGTAAGATTTTAAAAGAATCTGGTCAGATTGATTAATAGACATCATTTTACTTAGTTTTAGTTAATAAATAGTTAAAGTAAAATTATGTCTATATAAATTTATTTTGAGTTAATATCTGTATTATTTACGGTACAAATATAGTATTAGTTTCACTTTTATCCAAATCTTATTGATTAAATTTGCAAAATTAGGAAGAAAAGGAATGGGAAAAACCACTAAAAATACAGGAGAAACCATTGAGATTATTGGAGCAAAACTCCACAATCTTAAAAATATATCATTAAACATTCCTAAAGATAAATTAATTGTTATTTCTGGTGTATCCGGATCCGGAAAATCATCTTTAGCATTCGACACCTTATTTGCAGAAGGTCAAAGAAGGTATATTGAAAGTCTATCTTCTTATGCTAGACAATTTTTAGGTAAATTACAAAAACCTGATGTAGAAGCAATAAACGGAATATCTCCAGCAATTGCTATTGAACAAAAAGTTATTTCGAAAAACCCAAGATCTACAGTAGGAACAGTAACAGAAATATATGATTACTTAAAGTTATTGTTTGCTCGTGTAGGAAAAACGTACTCTCCTATTTCTGGGAATCAAGTTAAAAGACACCAAACCTGTGATGTGGTAGATTTTATTAACAGTCAAGATGAAGAATCCGTTTGTTTACTTACAACTAAAATAGAAAATTGTACATTAGAAAATTTAAATATTTTATTAAAACAAGGTTACTCTAGGATTCTAATGCAGAAAAAGGTAGAGAGAATTAGTAATATAGTTGAAAAGAAAAATCCTAATCTTAAAAATTCTTACCTGATAATTGATAGAATACTATCTAGTAAAAAAAAAGATAATATTAATCGAATAACAGACTCAGTAGAAACTGCTTTTTTTGAAGGAAAAGGTGAATGTATAATACATATCAATGATTCTCTTTATTGTTTTTCTAATAAATTTGAATTAGACGGAATTTCTTTTGAGAAAAATTCTGTTCCTTTATTTGCATTTAACAATCCATATGGGGCTTGTAAAAAATGTGAAGGATTTGGAGTAACAATTGGGCTAGACAAAAATAAAATAATTAAAGATAAAGAGCTATCTGTATACGAAGGGGTTGTAAGTTGTTGGTCAGGAATAAAATTAAAAAAATGGAAAGAAAGGTTTATTCTGAATTCTGCAAAATTTGACTTTCCTATTCATAAATCATACAAGGATTTAACGGAAGAAGAGGTAGATATTCTATGGAATGGAAAAGGGAAATGTCAGGGTATATTTCAATTTTTCACAAAGTTAGATTCCCAAAAACACAAGATACAGAATAGGGTAATTGCTGCAAGATATAAAGGTAGAACAGAATGCAATGAATGTGAAGGGTCTAGATTAAGAAAAGAGGCTTTATATGTAAAAATCAACAACAAATCTATTGCTGATATTTCAAAGATGAATATTACAGAAGCCAAACAATTCTTTGAACAAATAATCTTATCTGAATCTGAAAGAAAGATAGCAGAAAGAATATTAACTGAAATAAAAAGTAGGTTATCTTTTCTAGAAGAAGTAGGGCTTTCTTATTTAACCTTATCTAGAAATTCTTCTACTTTATCAGGGGGTGAAAGTCAAAGAATTAATCTAGCCACATCATTAGGAAGTAGCTTAGTTGGGTCCATGTATATATTAGATGAACCTTCGATTGGTCTACATTCTAAAGACACTGAGAACCTGATTAAAGTATTAAAAAGTTTAAGAGACATAGGTAATACCGTAATTATAGTAGAACATGATGAAGAGATTATGGAGCAAGCAGATCAGATAATTGATTTAGGACCTAAAGCAGGAATTCATGGTGGAGAACTTATCTTCCAAGGAAGATTGTCAGATATTTTTAAAGAAAATAAAAGTCTTACTACCCAATATCTTTCGGGCAAGAGAAAAATTGAAATTCCTGCAGAAAGAAGATCTTGGAAACACTCTATAGAGTTGAAAGGGATAAATATAAACAACATTAATAAAATGAATGTTGTCATCCCTTTGGAGTGTTTCACATTAATTACCGGAGTTAGTGGATCCGGAAAATCCTCTTTAATAAGGGGGATTTTAAAGCCGTCATTAGAACAAAGGTTCGATGGTCAGACGATAACAAAAAGAAACTATCAAGAAATAAATATAAATACTAATAAATATACAAAACTAGAGTTTGTTGACCAAAATCCTATCGGTAAATCATCAAGATCAAACCCAATAACATATATAAAAGCATATGATGATATAAGAAATTTATATTCCAAACAAAAACTTTCTATTTCTAGAAACTATAAAAGTGGTTTTTTCTCTTTTAACATAGATGGTGGAAGATGTGACAATTGTAAAGGAGAAGGAGAAACTACTGTTGAAATGCAATTTATGGCAGATGTTCACTTATTATGTGAAGAGTGTAAAGGGAATAGATTTAAGAATGAAATACTTGAAATTACTTTTGGAGAAAAAAACATATCCGACATACTTAACCTTACAGTAAAAGAATCAATTAAATTCTTTATAGAAAATGGAGAGGAGAAAATTGCAAAAAAAATTAAACCATTACAGGATGTAGGGTTAGGATACGTAAAACTTGGACAATCTTCTTCTACCTTAAGTGGAGGAGAAGCACAAAGGATTAAACTTGCTTCCTTTTTAGGAAAAGGAGAAAATTCAGAAAAAATAATTTTCATATTTGACGAACCTACAACAGGATTACATTTTCATGACATAAATAAACTATTAAATTTATTTAATAAACTGATTGAAAAAGGTCATTCTGTGATATGTATAGAACATAATCTCGATGTGGTGAAATGTGCAGATTGGATTATTGACTTAGGTCCTGGAGGAGGAGATAGTGGAGGAAAAATTGTATTCGAAGGAACTCCTGAAGAACTAATAACATGCAAAGAATCCATAACTGCAAAATACCTTAAAAAGAAACTATAAAAAAACCATCTTTCAGATAAGTTTTTAATTTTTACAATAATATTTTTACTCCTTTATAAATTTCTTTACAATAATTTCTTCTCCTATAATAGCTTGAACAACATAAACTCCTTTTGATAGATTTGAAACATCAAAAGTTAAACTATGAGATCCTATCATTTTGCCATAAGTACCTTTTGCAATATACTTTCCTTCAATACTCATTATAGAAACAGAAACCTCTTTTTCAGCATCTAAGTTTAAGAAAAAATTAGTTGTAGAAGTCGTTGGATTAGGGTAAATATTAAAATCAATATCTGAAACAAAATTATCTACTGAAGTTGAAATAGACACTGGTAAAGATACAGCATTGTCTATAGTACCATTGTTCATCAGCATTCCAACAACATGCATATTGTTTATGTCCCAAGTAGGATCTACGGTAAATTGAAAATTCTGAGTAAATACATCTCCTACATTATAAGTAGATTGTGGCAATGCTCCACCATTGAATGAAGGTTGAATTCCTCTAGCAACATGTCTATAAATCATTTGAACATCTGGCACCCAAGTCGGTAAATTCATCCAATCAGTTCCATCTACATCTATTAATGATATTGTACCAGAATAAGAATTTGACTGATACCAAGTCCCTCCAGTACCTGTAACACTATCTTCCACCAATGCACAAGCAAAAGTCCAGTTTCCAGTAATCAAAGATGTAGCTGTTGCAGACATTTCTACATTAATTACATTACCTGTTGCTACTGCTGTACCATTAAATGTCGCAGAAATAGGGGTAGAAATCTTTTGCATAAATTGTAATTCAAAATCTGATGGATCAATTTCTACGCCTCTATTTACAAATCCTGAAGGGTATCCACCAACTACCATACCTCCATCATAGTCTACATCTGTCATAGGATCACCATTATGTACAGCAATGCCTTGAAAATATCCATGATAATCCTGATCCATGAAATTCAATGCAACTGCACCTCTAGGACACCAACCACACCAAGTTCCAGTAGCTTCTTCTCCTACAACTAATTTATTTGGAGTTGGAACTACTGCAGTTATCTGCACAGAAGATGCGTCATTTGTAGGTACATCATCTGGACCTAAAGCATTTACATTAGACAATGTAGCGGTCCCTGACACTGTTCCACCAGATAACATTATAGGGTTTGTAAAAGAGACAGAATATGTAGATAACATTGGTATATTTACTCCAGTTACATTTTCAGTAATAACACTTCCATTATAATCAAAATCAATATCAAATGAATTAACTGTTGTTAATCCTAAATTAATAACATCAACAACTACATCTCTATTTTGTCCTGCAAGTCCTCCAATAGAGTTTATATTAGATAGTGCCATATCTAGATTTGGAAGTGAAATCTGGGTTGTATCATAAGAATAACACACATCATCTACGTAATACTCCGAGCTAACACCTGGATACAAATCTAAGGATGCTATCTTATTTATATTATTTGAAAATACTCCTTGAGAAACTCCATCTACTAGAACTTCCCATATATTGTTAGTTAAATCTATATTAAATTTAATTTCGAACCAAACTCCAGAACCAGGATAAGAGCAGTTAAATGAAGTTCCTCCAGTATTACTCATAGCTATTCCTCCTGTTGCATCAAGATTTACCTCAAGAGCCCATTCTGTACCTGGAATGTTTTCTGCCTGAAAATTAAAATATCCTGTTTTCCCAGGAACAATATACATCATATGAGAATACTCAAATGTACCAGTAGTGTATGGTGTAGAAGGTAGAGATCCAAAGCTAGCAACTGAACCAGGTATTGAATCATATGACTGAATAATATTAAAAGCTGTATTGTTTTTCCATCCAAGAGAATATGTTGGTAACGTATCGAATATTAAAACAATATCAGGTATAGGAGTTGATATTTCATTAAGATATAAAGAATTTGCTCCACTATACGATTGATTATTTGACATAAAAGCATCATCTAATGATGGATTAGCACCCGTCATTAATTCTCCCCAAGTATTCCAATTTTTTGAACTTTCAGCAATAGGCACATTTAGATTTGTATAAGAGTCAAAATTTTCACAAAAGCTGACTTGAGAGAATGAACCAATTGCTATTGTACTAGCAAATAAAAAAGTGTAAAGTTTTTTCATAGTAATATTGTTTTTATTAAGATTACAATATTACTAAAAAATCTGATAAAATAAAATTATTTGTAAGAAAGGTAATCTTGTAAGATAATAGTAGCACTTACCTCATCAATTAAAGATTTATTTTTTCTTTTTGTTTTTTTAATTCCAGAATCGATTAGAGACTGAAATGCAATTTTAGAAGTAAATCTCTCATCTATTGTATGAATTTCTATTTTAGGAAATAATGTATGTAATTTTTCTATAAATTTATGTATATCTTTAGTACTATCTGTTTCCTCACCATTTAAGTTTTTTGACTCTCCAACTACAAAAGTATCTATCTCTTCTTTTTCTAACAAATCAATCAGAAATATAAATATCTCTTTATTAGTAATAGTACACAGTGCAGAGGCTATAATTTTAGAAGAGTCGGAAATCGCAATCCCAACTCTTTTTGTTCCATAATCTATTCCTATAGCCTTAGCCACTAATTTTTTACAATCTGATAGGTTAGTCCTTCTGGTAAAACTTTAACTGTATAAGTACCTGAAGATTTATCTGAGATATCAAATGAAATACTTTCATTAGAATTCTTCGAATAAATTAATTTTCCATTTATATCATAAACTAAAGCAGTTCTAATTTTGTTATCAGAAAAACTAATTTTAAAACTACCCATTGTAGGATTTGGAAATAATTTAATCTCTCCAATATTATTTTCTAAAGAAACAGAACCTAAATCAATTGCTGGGAACACAATATAATCTATAAAAGCACAATCTTGTCCTTCTGACCAACCCCCATCTTTATCGTATTCCCACTTAAATACTGTTTGCCCTGCATTTACGGGAAAAGTAGCAAGTGTCCAAGTCGCATCTATACCAGACCACTCTCCCACTTTTTGACCATTTATTTTAAACTTCAAAAAGTCATATCCTTGCTCAGAAGATACTTTTTTGTAAAATGAAATATCTCCTGGTGCCAATACATTTACATCAACTGACAATTCTGACTCTTGGTTGTCTGGTAAATTAAAAGCGGATTTTGTACAATTAGTTCCCTCATGTGGGTTATTATTAGTAATCACCCAAGGATAATTTCCTTGTATCCAATTATACTGTGTAAAGTCCCCTGTTTCATAATCTTCATCTATTATTCCAACAGTTTCTGAGAAGGTGTTGTTATGAGAATATATCCCGTCAGTAAGATCAAAGAAAAATTCTGCTAAAGTGCCCATAGGTGTAGAAGCGTCAATAGTTACACTGAATGTTGTACTTTGTTGCTGAGATGTAGTTAAACTTGAAACCGAAAACCCAACAGGATTATTTACTGTAATATAAGAAGAAACCGTCGAAAGAACGGCATTTAAATTTGATATATCTGCATGTCCTGAATTTTCAATATCTACTATCAAATCTAATGTCTCTCCAGCATCCAGTTTTCCGTTTCCATTACCTGTAGTTACATCATCTATAGTAAATAACACATCTCCTAATACCGGAGCGTTGATAGTAACTGACAAGTTTGAATTCCATGTATTACCTTGATTGTCTGTTATCGTTAAGTTAAACATAACAATATGCTGATCCGGAACATAGTGTGATACCTGAAAAGTAAATGGTGAAGAAATATTTATAGTATTATTTGCACTTACAGTTGCTAAAAAATCTGTACTATCTATTAATGTTACATAAGAGTCTGGAGTAGAAATAACAACATCTACATTGTTGGTTGACTGGCTTCCTATATTATGTAATTCTACATCTAATTCAATTAACTCATTATAATCTACTTCTAAATTATTATTTCCGCTTGGGTCATTAATTGTATGTGTATTATAAGTTATAAATGGAGCATTTGATGATATTACATTAATTGTATTTATATATGGTTGTTTAAATTGTTTGGTAATAACAATATCTGCATTTCCTACATTTGATAGAGTAGGAAAGGTTAGGTTCACTAAACCGGAAGGTCCTACCAGCTGAGCATCTAACAATAATCCATTCATAGATAGTGCTACATAAGCATTTTCTTCAGTAGTTACAGTTAATGTGGACGTTCCTATAGGAGTTGCATTAGCATGAGAAACTGTTAATGTAGTTGGTACGCCTAAATATGGCATTAAAGATGGGTCTCCCATAAGATGATAAATTTCCCAATAATATTGCTCCGATCCTCCCGCTTGTGTTACAGCAAGATTTCCAGAATGGATCATTTGTCCTGCCGTAAAAAACCAATCTGATTGAGCTTCTCCATTTTCGTGCATCCAAGCATCATATACCCCCAAATCAGTCCCTCCATAATTAGGGTTTGCAATAATACTAGATGATGCACAACTTCCTACAGCCCACCAAAAGTCTTCATCCCAATAAGTATTATTACTTCCTCCAATATATGCTACTGCGCCTTTTCCATTTTCTCTTAATAATTTTTCTCCGAAACAAACATTTACATCAAATTTATTTGATTGACAACAATTACCAATTAAAAGTCCATATCTACCATTGTTTTGTAATCCTGATACATCTGAGTTTTCAAATGCGGGATCCGACCAACCAGAAATACCGCAATGTGCAGTATAATTTGCAAAAGATGTTCCATTACTAATATCCGATATTATCGCAGAAGAAGCAGTTGACATATCAGATGTAATAGGAGAACCTGAACCATACAAATAAGTATGCACATTTAATCCGTGTTGAGTATTAAAATAATAATCTGTACCATAATTTATTTGCCCATTTCCATGTATCGGAGCAAAACTTGCATCTACTCCTGCTACTAGTACTACATCATCCAGAAATGAAGGGTCAGCAAAAGTATACTGCTCATGTGTAAGTGTTTTATTAACTTGGTTTTCTACTTGTAATGGTGTAGTTGCGGAAAACCTACCATAATACATTTCTGGATAAAAATCTCCGTTTCCATCAAACTCACAAAAATACATATCCGAAACATGTTGTCCTGCATTAAATGAAGGAACTTGGGCATCATCTCCTACAATTAATAAATAGGTTGGAATTACTCCGTCTGTAGGGTTGTTATATAAATCTTTTATAAATGCATGGATAGATGTTGTAGTATTACCTACTGCAGGATTATTTGTATATTCTTCTACTACCAAAAATCCTTTCTTTTTTTTCCAATCTATTAAAGGTTGTAGTGCAGTTTGAAACTGAGGATCCGAGATAATGACATATTTTACTGGGTAAGTAGTTATCAAATCTCTTTCAGCTATATCAGTATAATTGATACATGATTTAAATAAACTCTCAAATTCAGGAGAATAATACTTAACTCTATTTGCAACATCTTCTTTTAGAGATGCATTCTTAAATACTACTTTTACTTCTGCTTTAGTTATTATCTTAATCTGATTCTTTACAGGGTTATATCTAATAGGTGAAACCGTAAGGCGAGCTAATTGTTGATGTCTCATCTTCCCTAATAATTCTGTAAAAACTAAATTATCTCCTGTAAACTTATCTATGGAATAATAATCCTTATTATAATAAAAAGGAAGTTCATCTAAATTTGCAGATTTAGACACAGAAGGTTGATTAGGAAAAACATCTAAATCTAATCCATAATCAGATAAATTAATAGTTTCTTCCTCTGTATTTATTATTTTTACTACAATATCCGAACCGTAAGGCAGTCTAATAAGCTTTTGTAAAACAGGAAGTTCTGCAGTCCCATCTTCTGAATTACTACCATATGAAGGAATTATTAATTTTAAAAAATCATTCTCCTCTGTTTTGATGATTTGAGTCTTTATATCCGATACAGAATTTATAAATGTAAATTCCGTTTCTGATTTTTGTATAACAGAGAAATAAGTTTCTCCTTGATTAATATTAATATCTGAAGCTAAAAGATCGGATGAAAATATTATCAAAAAGGATAGAAGAAAATTTTTTAATTTCATTATAAAAATTGATTGAGTAAAAATTGAATTGAGTAAAAATTGATTTAAAGCAAAAATAAAGAAAATAGTCATAATATCATTATAGATTTCTTACTTATATGTGAATAAAAAAATCCCAAAACAAATGTTCTGGGATTAATTCAATTATATTTTTACACAAAACTATCTTTTCATATAATAATAATGTATTGTTATATTTCCATCAACGACAATTGTAGAGTTAATAAATTCCCAACCATATACCGCAGCTTGATTTACAGCTTCTGCCATAGATCTAAATCCTTTTGAAGATTTATTTAAATCCAGTGACTCTTCAGTTGATTTACCAACATCAAAGCTAAAAGAAAATTTTGACATAGGTTTTAGGTGTTGTTTCATTAGTTTTTCTAATGACATATCATCTGCTTTAAGTCTTGCGTAATCATCACCGTCTTTTTCTAATCCAATATCTCTTGGATCAGTTTGAGCTACTTCCATTCTATCCCAATATTCTACACCTTTAATGATCATAAAGCTAGGATTTTCATTAGAAGATTTGTCTTTTTTTTCAGTTTTTGGATTTGTACCTTTTTTTGATCTTTTTTGAGCCATCGTCATAAATGGAACCATAGCTACCAACATCAGTAATACTAATTTTTTCATTTGTTTTTTAATTTTAATTTGTTCAATGATTTAAACTAACGTAAGTATACAATTTTTTATTGTCCTCCCAAAATAATAGGTAAATCTCCATCTCCATTACCAATTACTATTACTTTCGAATTTTCGGACTTGGAAATTTCTTGTGTCGCTTCCACTCCTTTCCATTTTAGTAACTGAGGGGTAATAGTTTGATTGACAATTTTCTGGAATTTAGAAATACCATTTGCTTCAATTTCTTTTCTTTCTGCTTCTTTTTTTGCTTTTTGTATCTTAAAATCATACTCTAATGCCTCTTGTTCTTGCTTTAACTTTTGCTCAATTGCAGTTTTCAAAGTTTGTGGAAGGGTTACATCTCTAATATATATTGCTGGTAAGTTAATATTCTTAGTACTTACAATTTCTTTTGTCTGATTGTATATCTCGGTTTCAATTTCTGTTCTTTTTGTAGAGTACAATTCTTCAGGAAGGTAGTTTCCTATTACCTCCCTGGTTACTGACCTTACGGCAGGTTTTATGATTTTCTCCAAATAATTTTCTCCTATATTATCGTGCAGATATCCTATTTTATCAGGTATAGGGTTGTGTATAAGAGATAAATCTATTTTTATAGAAAGTCCATTCTTAGATAACACCTCCATTTTTTCATATGTCTCTGTTTCTTTCACATCATAAACTATCATATCGTTCCATGGTGCAATTATATGCAATCCTTGTCCATAAACCGTTTCTTTATCTAAACCATCTCCTAAGGTTTCAAACAGAACTCCTTTTTGTCCTGGGTTGATAGTGATAAACATGCTCGATCCGAAAATAAATAATAATATTATTCCTAATAGTCCGAATACTAATACTCTTGGTAATCCTTGGTTTTCCATAATTTGTTTTATTTTTAGTTATTTAATTGTTCTTGTAATCTTTTTTCGTCTTTTTTTCTCTTCTTTAAAGTAGAAATATAAGATGTAGCTCTTTTTTCTCCCATCTGTTCTGCTTTTTCTGCATAGTCAATAGCGGTATCTAACTTGCCTTTAATTTCAGAAGCTAGAGCTAAATTAAAATAAGCCTTTCTTGCTATTTTATAGTCTTCATGATTAGTTGCTGATTTCCATATTTCTATGGATTTATCCCAATCTCCTCTTTTTACATAATTTTTTGCCAATTTCAATTCGTCCGAATTTCCTGTAAAATACAAACGGTTTTGTCTTACCCATACAGGGGTAATTCTAAATCCATATTGTTCTCCTGCAAATATACCAGAACTCTTCAGAGCTTGCCGTTTTGATGGCAGATATGACCTGGCATCATCATAGCTATCTCCCCATTCTACAAATTCTTTTACTTCTGTAAACTTATTTACATCTACTATTTTTTTGCTAGATGCATCATATATCCTCCATCCGCTTTCTATTTCCATTATTAGGGTTACCGGATATTTTACTTCTTTTATTTTGGCTCCTTTTACGGTTTTAGTCCTTACTACTTTTTTGCCTTCAAATGTTCTAGAATCTGAATCAAATGTAGAAAGTACAATTAGTGCATCTGCTCCATAGGTATCACAAATAGATTGTACTTCTTTCCAGTCCAACAATTCCGGAAAGGTAGATGTACCTGTTCCTTTTAAGGTTAAATCTCCACCACCTCTCAAATCATATCTTTCGGAGTTTGCCAGCATTTGGCTGAGCCCCATTACACAATATTCTGATCCTTTTTTATCAGCTCCTATTCCTTCTCCGCTAAATATTCCTTCTACTATATTATCTACCATATTTCCTTTTCCAGCTACCGAACGATTTACTACCACTACTTTTTGCACGCTTTGTGGCACGCTTATGTCCGCTGGTCTTTGTAAATTTACTATTACGGAAGATGTTCCGCAACTTACAAATACACTTACCAATAAAAGGTATAATAACTTATTCAACTTCATTTTAAAAGAAATTTTGGAGAACAAAAATAATAAAACTAAACTAATTTTCATTATAATGTAGGATATAAAATATATTATCTTTGCCTATTAGTCATTAATAAATAATAATGAGAATAGGATTTGATGCAAAACGTGCTTTTTACAACAATACCGGTTTAGGAAACTATGCCCGTGATACTATTCGAATCCTTTCTAAGTACTACTCAGATAACGACTACTTTTTATATACTCCCAAACTAATACAAAACTCCAGACTTTCCTTTTTACATGAAAGAGACAATTGTCATACTCGTGTTCCTTTTTCTTTTGTTGGGAATTTATTCAAAAAATATTGGAGAAGTAAAAATATAGTTAAAGACCTACTACAAGATGAAATAGATATTTATCATGGAGTTTCTCACGAAATACCTCTAGGAATTGAAAAAACTAAGATTAAATCAGTAGTCAGTATTCACGATCTTATTTTTATTCGTTACCCACATCTTTTCTCTACAATCGACCGTAAAATATACCATAACAAATTTCTGTCGGCCTGTAAAAGAGCAGATAAAATAATTGCCATTAGCCAACAAACTAAATCTGATATTATCGAATTTTTAAACATTCCCGAAAGTAAAATAGAAGTAATATACCAAGGATGCAATAAAATATTTCAATCTCCTGTATCACCACAAAGCAGTAAAGAAGTACGTAACAAATACAAACTCCCAAAAAATTACCTTCTCAATGTTGGAACTATTGAAGAGCGCAAAAACCTTTTAACCATTCTTAAAAGTATCCAAAAACTAAACAATCAACACTTAGTGGTTATAGGAGATGGTAAAACTTACAAAAACAAATGCTTAAATTATATCCGTCAAAACAACTTACAAGAAAGAGTACACTTTATACATAATATAAGTTTAAAGGAAATGTCCATAATATACCAAAATGCAGATATGATGTTATACCCATCCCTCTTTGAGGGGTTCGGGATACCAATATTAGAAGCTTTATTCAGTAAAACTCCTGTAATTACTACAAACGGAGGATGTTTTTCAGAATCAGCAGGAAAACATTCTATTTACATCAATCCTCTGTCAGAGGAAGAACTTAGACAAGCAATTATAAAATTACAATCAGATAAAAATTTAAGAAAGAAAATGATAGAAAAAGGATATCAATACGCACAAAAATTCACAGATGATAAAGTTGCTAAACATCTGTTAAAAATATATGAAAACCTATAAATGAAAGAGGAAATCACAAAAGCAGTTAAGGTTTTAAAAGAAGGTGGAATTCTCCTCTACCCTACCGACACTATTTGGGGATTAGGATGTGACGCAACAAATTCACAAGCTATACAAAAAATATACATCATAAAACAAAGGGAGGAAAGCAAAGCTCTAATTACCTTAGTTGCAGATATAGACATGTTATTTCAACATACAAATCATATTCCAAAATTCAACATTTCAGATCAGCCAACAACTGTTATTTATCCTAATGTTAAAGGATTATCCAAGAATTTACTTCCTAAAGATAGATCTGCTGCTATTCGTATTACTTCAGATCAGTTTTGTAAAAAACTAATACAAGAATTCGGAAAAGCAATTGTTTCTACTTCTGCAAATATTAGTGGAAAAGAAAATCCAAAACAGTTTTCAGATATTTCTTCTCACATTAAAAATAATGCAGATTATATAGTAAATTTGCGGAAGGATGAAAGAATGGAAACTCCTTCTACAATCCTAAAAATAGAAACAGATGGAACGCTAACAAAACTACGATAGTGAATTTAACAGAATATCTTACAAATCCTATTTTCAAAACTATATCTGAAGTAGCAGATTCTGCTAATTTAGAATGCTATGTAGTAGGTGGTTTTGTAAGAGACCTGCTACTTGAAAGAAAACAAAACACTACTGATATAGATTTTGTTTGTGTAGGGTCAGGAATAACTCTAGCTAAAGAAGTTGCAAAACAATTAGGAAACAAAACAGAGGTAAAATACTTTAAAAACTTTGGAACTGCCATGATAAACTATCAGTCCGAATGTTATGAGTTTGTTGGATCCAGAAAAGAGTCTTACAGAGCAAATTCCCGAAAACCAATTGTAGAAGAAGGAAGTCGACAAGACGACCAAAACAGAAGAGATTTCACTATAAATGCAATGGCAATTTGCTTAAATGCTTCCAACTACGGAAACCTGGTAGATCCTTTTAACGGAACTCAAGATTTAAAATCTAAAATCATCAAAACCCCACTCAAACCAGATTTAACGTATTCTGACGACCCGTTAAGAATGATAAGAGCTATTCGTTTTGCTACACAACTCAACTTTACTATTGAAGAGAAATCTTATCATTCTATTTGCAATAACGCAAAACGAATTTCCATTATCTCACAAGAAAGAATTACCGAAGAACTAAACAAAATACTTCTTTCAGAAAAACCTTCTATAGGATTAAAATTATTATTCAACACCAAACTATTACATGAATTCTTTCCTGAAATGGTAGAATTACAAGGAATAGAAAAAAGAGGAAGTTTCGCACACAAAGATAACTTCTACCACACACTTGAGGTAATAGATAATATCAGGAAAAACACCAATAATTTGTGGCTCATCTGGGCTGCATTATTACACGATATTGCAAAACCTCAAACCAAACGATTCGAACAAGGGTTCGGTTGGACTTTTCATGGACATGAATTTTTAGGAGGAAAAATGGTTCCACGAATCTTTAGGAAACTCAAGCTTCCATTAAACGAAAAAATGAAGTATGTAAGGAAGTTAGTAACACTTCACCTGAGACCCATTGTTCTGGTACAAGATATTGTTACCGACTCTGCTATTAGACGTTTACTTTTTGATGCTGGAGACGATATTGATGATCTAATGAAGTTGTGTGAAGCAGATATCACTTCTAAAAACCCCGTAAAAGTTACAAAATATATTGAAAATTTTAAATTAGTTCGAAAAAAACTCAAAGAGGTAGAAGAAAAAGACCATATCCGAAATTGGCAACCTCCAATTAATGGACAAGAAATAATGGAAATATTCAACATTAAGGCAGGTAAAGAAGTTGGGATATTAAAAAATTCCTTAAAAGATGCAATTTTGGATGGTAAAATAAAAAACAATAGAGAATCTGCACTTATATTTATGAAAAACAAAGCAAAAGAATTAAACCTAAATACTAATGATTAAACTAAGAGTTATATTAGAAAGTAAAGAAGATGTAATCAGAGAGTTGATTATTGATGAAAATCTAAATCTAGAATATTTACACAAATCAATAATTCAACATTTTCAGTTAAACGAATTTGAGATGGCTTCTTTTTACGAAACTGACTCGGATTTAAATTTAGGTACAGAAATATCTTTGTTCGACATTTCAGAAAAAACAGGAGAATCACTTGTTATGAATCAAGTAATGATCTCTTCTTTATTATATTCTACAGACACACAACTAATTTATGTTCATGACTTTCTGAAAATGTGGAGATTTCATATACAGTTTATCGAACACAAAGAGGGGGATCTTATTTCTGTAGGATCTATACCAAATGAAGCTCCTGAAATTAGTTTTGATGAACAAATCCAAAAGACGGGATTTGACCCCCATGAAAATGTCTTTGATGATTTTGACGAATTTAACGACTATGAATACTAAAACCCTTATAGTTATTTTAGGTCCTACAGCTATCGGAAAAACCTCCCTTAGTATAGATCTTGCTAAACATTATAATACTGATATTATCTCAGCAGACTCTCGTCAGTTCTTTAAGGAATTATTAATAGGAGCAGCTCCACCAGATGAAAAAGAATTAAATGAAGTGCAACATCATTTTATACAACATCTTTCTGTAACAGATGATTATAATGTAGGTCAGTTTGAAGAAGATGCAATACAAAAACTAGATGATCTATTTACAGAAAAAGACAAAGTAATACTAGTAGGAGGTTCGGGTCTTTATATTGACTCCATTTGTAAGGGATTTGATAAAATACCTGATATATCATCTAACATTAGAGAGAAGGTTATAGAAATGTATCAGGAAAAAGGAATTGAATTTCTTCAAAAGGAAGTAAAAGAAAAGGACCTTATATTTTATAATCAAGTAGATAAATATAATCCTCAACGATTAATGAGAGCATTAGAGGTTATTTATTCTACAAACAAAACATTTTCATCTTTTAGAAAAAAAAAGAATAAAGAAAGGAACTTTAAGATTATAAAAATTGGATTACATACAGAAAGAGAAATTCTTTATAATAGAATAAATAGCAGGGTTGACCTTATGATGAATAAAGGACTACTTAAAGAAGTAGAATCTCTTATCCCTTATAAAAATCAAAACTCCTTAAAAACTGTGGGATACAAAGAGTTGTTCGAGTATTTTGAAGGAATGTATAGTTTAACTGAAGTAGTTAAGAAAATAAAACAAAACACCAGAAGGTTGGCAAAACGACAAATCACTTGGTTTAAAAAAGATCCCAAGATTAATTATTTTGCTCCTGAAGACACACAGAAAATTATAGATTTTATCGGATAATAGATACGGATCCTTTGATTTTATCAAACTCATCTCCTAAGTCAATAACATAAAAATACGCTCCATCCTCCACATAATTACCAGTCTGATTTTTACCATCCCATGGAGTTTCGTATCCTACAGATTTAAATACTAATTTTCCATATCTATTATACACCTTTACTTCAGAGTCTGAATAAAAGAAAGCATCTTCTAATAACCACACATCATTTACATCATCTCCATTAGGGGTAAATACATTTGGAACACAATCTGAAGTAAATGCAGCTATGCGGAATGCAGTATCAATCATACAAAGATTTTCATCTATTATTTCAACTGAATATAACCCTGGATTTAAAGATACATTAATAGGATTAGAAGTCTCTCCTGAACTCCACAAGTATGAATACTCACCTGTACCTCCACTTGCATTAATTTCTAGTTCTACATCTAGGTTTGTTATGTCACACTCTATAATTATATCTGAAGGAATTAGATTCAAAATAATATCTTCTACTACTACATCTTCTACAACCTCACAGCCATTTACATCCGTTACCCACACTCTATGCAATCCAGGACAGATATTACCATGTGCAGTTATATCTCCATTGTCCCATAAATATGTATAAGGTTCAGCTCCCCATAAATCATTATCGTTATGTACTGTGGTAGTACTTAAATCTACAATGTTGCCTAAAGGAAAATAAAGTTCTGCATAAACACTATCGAGAACTTCACAATTATTAGCGTCTGTTGTAGAAACAAAATACCATGCTTCACATAAATCTTCTATTATAGAACTCGTTTCTCCAAGAATTTCATTCATGTTATCATCATACCACTGGTAACTATAAGGACCTTCACCATTTATCACCTCTAACTCTGCATAATTATCTGGGTTATTTGTATGGTATATGCTCGTTTCTAATATAGGTACAATAACAGTAAACTCATACATAGAGGTATCTCCACACGAATCCGTAACTAACACCCAATGATCTCCATTAGTAAATCCTGACGCAGATGAAGTAGTTTCTCCATTACTCCAAATAAATGTAATAGGTTCTGTTCCTCCAGAATACGTAACAGATGCAGAAGCTCCTAAATTACAAGTTGCAGGAATAACACTACCACTAACAGACAATGAATCTGGTTCTGTTATTAATATACTATTGGTAGCAAAACATCCATTAATATCTGTTACATCGATTGAATAGTTACCTGCAGATACGACAACTTGATTACTAACTTCTGAATTAGACCATAAAATATTAAAAGGAGAGGTTCCTCCAGTGATATTTGCATTTATTAAAGTTTGAGTTCCATTACAATGTAAAGGATTATTAAATCCTCCAAAACTAATTTCCAAGATATCTGGTTGAGTTAGAACAACACTATCTAAAAAAAGACACCCTAATGTATCGGTGGTTTCTAAATAATAAGTTCCTGAAGATAGAGAATAAACAGAATCAGGAGTACCTGAGGCATTATTCCAAAAATAATTTAAAGGAGGACTAGCACCAGAAATATCTATTGAGATACTCCCATCTAGATCACCATTACATGATGGAGGGTAAATTACTTCATTCAAATCTACATTAGGATTTTGAAACACCTCATGTTCCTCTATATAAACACAACCTAACGAATCTGTAATAAATAAAGTATAGATACCCGCATATAAGGAATCTGTGTTTATTCCGCCCCATTGTATAGAGTAAGGAACTATTCCTCCATAAATTGAATCTACTACCAAACTTCCGGTATTGGTTCCATAACAAGTAGCAAGTGAAGAAGTAACATCACAATAAATAGTGTTTGGAGCTGTAAGAGTATAATCTAAAGTATCCTTACATCCATAATCTAAATCTAAAATTATTGAGGAATATTCACCAGCTTTTACATAAATAGAATCTACTGGGGATAAACCTAACCAACTGAAATCTAAATTATTATGTCCTCCAGAAATACTGTCTATCTTTAACCAAGTACTATCCTGCTCGCAAACAATTGTTGGATCTATAGAAACATGTAGACTATAATCATCTGGCTCAGGTACAGAAACAATAGTATCTAAGATACATCCAGAAGAATCTACAATATGCATAATATAATTCCCAACGTCAAGACTGTCAAACTTAACATAATAAGGCGTTGTATCAGAAAGGACATTTGCTGACTCTCCTAATCTATCAATAAACCTAATGGTGTCATTATTAGTATTTGTTAAATAGAAATTATAATAATTTCCGCTCTCAAATCTTTTACCACCTTTTATATTTACCACAACAGAACCTGTATTAGTCCCTATACAATGCGTTGAATTAAGTACTAAAGAATCTATCCTAATTAAAGCAGGTTGAAACATGAAAGACGTATCAGGGAGTCCTGTGGAGTCAATAAGTGGTTGAAAAATGCAACCAGTAGAATCTTCAACATATACTAAATATGGTACTCTATTTAATTGTCCATTAAATAAATTAGTTAAAATTGTGTCATTTGGACCACTAGAAAATAAAATTCCATTTTTAAACCATGAATAATTATAATATTCATCACCATTATCAGGAATTCCATCAGGATCAAACGGTATTCCACCAGTAACCATTTCTTTCAACATACCAGTGGAATCTCCAAAACATTTAATATTCTCATGAGCTCTAACATATGTTTCCATTGGACAGGGAACAAAAAAGGTAGAGTCGTCTGAAATTACAAAAGATGAATTTAATACTTGAACAGAGACATTACCACAACTATTTAGAGCAACTGAATCTTCAGTTCCCGTTTGTATAGTAACAAAACTCATTGTTGAATCATCATATTGTTTAAAAATAAACCACGAAGCGGGAACATCAGTTGAAACCACAGTATAACCAGTTGGATTGTTACAATCTATTCCCTGAATATTTATATTTGTAATTGTTTGCGCATTACCCTCAAAAAAAACAAAAACAACGGAGAGTATAAATAAAATTCTTTTCATTTGAAAAAATATTTTTTTGAACAGATGCAAATATACCTAAATAAAAATAAATACAATGAATTACAATTTTGAAAAATCGACAGTAATACCTTGTTTAGCTATAATTGTATTTTTGAAAACGGATTTTGTTTCCTCTAGTAATATAGAGTCATCTCTATATCTTTGTGAGAAATGACCTATTAACAGATAGTTTACTTCCGCTAATTTCGCTATCGTTGCAGCATCAATAGTTGTAGAATGATTTGTTTCTTCCGCTCTATCTTTTCTTTCATGCATAAAGGTGGTTTCATGATACAACAAACTTACTCCCTTTACCTTATTAATTATACTTTCACTATATTTTGTATCTGAACAAAAAGCATATGAAAACGGAAGTTTATTTGCTATTGTTAATTTATCATTTAAAATTAAGGACCCATCTTCAGTTAAAAAATCTTCTCCCCATTTTATATCTTTTAATTGATCTATCGGTATATTATATTTCTTAATTTTATCAGATAATATTTTTCTAGGAGGTCTTTTTTCTTCAAACAAAAAACCATTACAGTCAATTCCATGACTCAATGGAAAAGTAGATATCTTAATCTTTTTATCTTCAAACAACAACTGATCAACATTTGGAGTGATAGGATGAAAAAATAATGGATAACACAAATCTGTTGAGGAAGCTGACAACTGAATATCTATTATTTCTTTCAACTTTGTATGAGCATAAATATGAAGTTCTTTTTCTCTACCCAACAGATGCATACTACTAATTAGTCCAATTAAACCAAAATAATGATCTCCATGCAAATGAGAAATAAAGATTCTACTAATCTTCTGGAACTTGAATTTATATTTTCTTAACTGAATCTGAGTTCCTTCCGCACAATCAATTAAAAAAAACCGCTCGTTTGCATTAAGCAACTGAGCGGTTGGATTTTTTTCAACTGTAGGTATAGCAGAACTACTTCCTAAAATTGTTAATTCGTACGACATCTATTTTGATATCACCATCCTTTTCGAAAGCATTTTTTCGTCATTCTTAATAGAATATGTATAAATACCCGAACTTAACTTTTCATTAATATTAATAGTATTTAATCCAGAAATTGATTCTATTTCCTTAGAATAAATTATTTTTCCAAACATATTTGTTATATTAAAAGATATATTTTCAGTGTTTGGAGTATTAAACTTAATTATTGTATTTCCATTAGATGGATTTGGAACATTTTGTAATAAGGTAAATTTATTTGAATTAAACACCTCATAAGAAGATGTGTTGGAAATAACAATATTGTATCCAGTAATGGACTCATAACTACCAAGTGCAGAATATAAATCTGTACTTACGGGAAAGATTAGAATTGATCCATGTGTATAAACATTAACTAAAAGCTCAATAGGATAAATACCAATTGGATCATTAGTTGTTCCATCTACATAAGCACATGTTAAAATATCACCAGGCAACATACAGCTGGACATATTCAATAAAGATTCACAATTTAAATTAAGTCCATTGGGCAGTCCATTCACCTGAACCAACTCCATACTATCAACAGGCCACCCTCCAACAAAAGTGCTAATACCAAATGTATCTATATATAAAATACTTGAATCCCCTCCATTAGCTTCCAGTAATGTTGCTGGTGTTTTAACTGTTAAGGTTGTATTATAACTTTGACCCTGTAAAACAGATGGTAAATTCTGAATAGTATCTGGCCAAATTGCATAAGAGGAATCTTGGTACTGTGGATCAGGGGTGCATTGAGAATACATGTTTGAATACCCTAAAATTAAGGTAAAAGCTAGTAAAATTTTCTTCATATTTCTTATTTTTATATTAATTAAAAGTCTAATTGTCTTTCTATTTCTTCCATTTCTACAAAATCAAAAGCTTCTTGCATTGTTGGTACAATATTAAGATTCTCTTCAAAAGATATCTTAGATACAACTACAAAAGATCCTTTTTTTGCATAAATTGAGTGTCCAAATTTAATTAAATTATTTTTAATCAATTTAATTACTTCAATATTCACATTAGTCATATCTGCAATAAAGTTGACTACTTCTCCGTCAATCTTTAAATTTTCTATCTCTCCTGTTTCTGAAACTTTAAACACCAAAGTATTTCCGTTTACTAATTTTGTAGTCATATTTATTTCTTTAATTTACCTGCTAACAAATACATTACCGCCATTCTTACTGCTAGCCCATTTTCAACCTGATCTAATATAATTGAATGTTGAGAATCTGCTACATCTGAATTAAGTTCTACTCCTCTATTTATAGGTCCTGGATGCATTACTACAATCTCCTTATCTAGTGTATCTAATAAACCTTTATTAACTCCATATACCATAGAGTATTCTCTTAAGGAAGGAAAATATTTTACATCTTGTCGTTCTAATTGTATCCTTAATATATTTGCCACATCACACCAAATTAAAGCTTCTTTTATATCTGTAAAATGTTTCACTCCTAACGAATCTAAATATCTTGGCATTAAAGTTGAAGGGCCACAAACTCGTACTTCTGCTCCTAATTTTTGTAAACAATGAAAATTAGATAACGCTACTCTAGAATGCAAGATATCCCCAATTATTACAACCTTTCTTCCTGCAACACTGCCTAACTTTTCTCTTATTGAATATGAATCAAGTAAAGCTTGTGTTGGATGTTCATGAGATCCATCACCTGCATTGATAATAGAAGCATTTACATTTCTCGAAAGAAATTCTGCAGCACCTGGATTTGGATGGCGCATTACCACCATATCTACCTTCATTGAAAGTATATTGTTTACAGTGTCAATTAAGGTTTCTCCTTTTTTAACAGAAGAAGAAGAAGAAGAAAAATTAACTACATCTGCAGATAATCTTTTTTCAGCAAGTTCAAAGGACAATCTTGTTCTTGTAGAATTTTCAAAAAATAAATTTGCAATGGTGATATCTCTTAAAGTAGGAACCTTTTTTATCGGTTGGTTAATTATTCTTTTAAAGTTATCTGAAGTTTTAAATATTAATTCAATATCCTTCTTTTTTAGATTTTTAATACCTAATAAATGATCTACTGATAATTTATTCATTTTCTGATTTTAATAATATTATTTCATCTTCAGAATCTTCTGAATTCCATTTTACAATTACCCTTTCAGACAATATTGACTCTACTGTTTTTCCAACATAATTTGGTTGTATAGGAAGATCTCTCTTTAATCGTCTATCTATTAACACCATTAATTCGACTTGCTTTGGCCTACCAAAACTCATTAGAGCATCTAAGGCAGAACGAATAGACCTACCAGTAAATAAAACATCATCAATTAATACAACATTTTTATCTTCTATTGATGCATTCATATCTAACTCCTGAGCTTCTATAGGAGCGTCTCTTCTTCCAAAATCATCCCTAAAAAATGTGATATCCAAACTACCCGAATTAATTTCTTTATTCTCCGATACTTCAGTCAATTTTTCCAAAACTCTTCTAGTAAACTCAACTCCTCTTGGCTGGACTCCAACCAATATAGTCTCAGAAAAATCTTTATGATTTTCGATTAACTGATGAGCTAATCTTTCAATCATTATTCCAAATTGTTTAGTGGTTACTATTTGTTTTTCATTTTTCATTTTGTAGCGACAAAAATAGTATAAAAAAAGTCCTAATTAAAATTAGGACTTCTTTTTTGTTATTCACCTTTACTTTCAAGATCTTTCTTTAAACTCGTCAGAGAATCTAAATCACCAAGTGTAGATTTTTGTTGTTTTTCCTGAACTTGTTTTAGGACCCTTTCAGTATCAGCTTTCTCTTTCTTCTTGTTTTTAATCTCCTTTTCTCTGAAAGTATCAGTGTGAGAGACTAATATTCTTCTATTACCTTTAGAGAACTCCAATACTCTAAAAATAGATGCATCTCCTACAACTAATTTACTTCCATCTTCTTTTTCAATGTGTCTTAAAGGTGCAAAAGCTTCTATATCATCTGAAATAGAAATTAAAGCTCCTTTAGCAAACACCTCTTTTACTGTACCATCAAAATCATTTCCTACAACATAAATTGACTCATAATTAGACCAAGGATCTACCTCAGTTTGCTTATGACCTAAACTAATTCTTCTGTTATCCGTGTCTAATTCTAAAACAATAACCTCCATCTTTTCACCAACTTTAGTGAATTCTGCAGGATGTTTAATTTTCTTAGTCCAAGATAAATCGGAGATATGAACCAATCCATCAACACCTTCCTCAAGTTCAACAAATACACCAAAATTCGTAAAGTTTCTTACTTTTACTATATGTTTCGAATCAACAGAGTATTTTTTATCAATATTCGCCCATGGATCTTCCGTTAATTGCTTAACTCCTAGAGACATTTTTCTTTCTGATCTATCTAAAGTAAGAATTCTAGCCTCAATCTCATCTCCCACTTTATAGAAGTCTCCAGCACTCTTCAAATGAGTAGACCATGACATTTCAGAAACGTGAACTAAAGCTTCAATTCCTGTTTGTATTTCTACAAATACTCCATAGTCAGCAACAACCACAACTTTACCATTTACTGTATCTCCCTCCTTAACCTTTTCATCTAAAGCATCCCAGGGATGGTCCCCAAGTTGTTTTAATCCTAATTGAATTCTTTTCTTATCTTTATCAAATTCCAAGATTACAACATTAATGGTTTCATCTAGTTTTAACACCTCCTCTGGATGAGACACTCTACCCCAAGAAAGATCTGTAATATGAATCAAACCATCAACCCCTCCTAAGTCAACAAACACCCCGTATGATGTAATGTTCTTTACAACACCTTCAATTACTTGTCCTTTCTCTAACTTAGACATGATCTCTTCTTTCTGCCCTTCTAAATCTGCTTCAATAAGAGCTTTATGAGAAACAACAACATTTCTATAAGCCTCATTTACTTTAACAACCTTAAATTCCATATCTCTACCCACGTAATCATCATAATCTCTAATAGGTTTCACATCAATCTGAGAGCCTGGTAAAAACGCTTCAATCCCGAATACTTCAGCAATCATACCACCTTTGGTTCTACTCTTAATCTTTCCTTGAACAATCTCTCCAGTTTCCAAAGCAACATTTACTTTTTCCCAAGCTCTTAAAACTCTCGCTCTTCTGTGAGATAAGATTAATTGTCCGTTTTTATCTTCTTGTTTTTCAACTAAGATTTCAACTTCATCACCAATCTTTAATTCTTCATTATATTTAAATTCTGAACTTGAAATAACACCATCAGACTTAAAGTTAATATCTACAATTACTTCTCTTTCAGATATACTTACAACCTTCCCATCTAATACTTGTTTTTCTTCAATTACAGGCATTGTAGAGGAATACATAGATTCTTCATCCTTATCAATTCCTTCAGAATTATCTTCAACTAAAACAGTAGACCAATCAAAATCTTCTGCATTAGGTTTTACTGCTTCTTTTACTTCTTCAACAACAGGTTCTGTAGTAGATTCAACTTTAGTCTCCACAACTTCTTCTTTTACTTCTTCAACAACAGGTTCTGTAGTAGATTCAACTTTAGTCTCCACAACTTCTTCTTTTACTTCTTTAACAACAGGTTCCGTAGTAGATTCAACTTTAGTATCCACAACTTCTTCTTTTACTTCTTCAACTTTTTTAGTAGATGTTTTAGGTGCCTCTTTTGAAGTTTTTTTAGTAGTTTTTTTAGTAGCTTTCTTTACAGTTTTTTTAGCTGTAGTTTTTGTTTCTTTTTTTGCTTCTTTTTCTGACATTGTAGTCATTTTCTCTTGTATCCCGGAACCATTTAAGGCTAATGTTTGGTATTCCGAGAGGAATTAGTTTTAATTTTCAACCTTTTACCACCTTAAATTAACATAATAAAAAGGTTTGCAAATATACAATAATCAGAGAATTAGAAGTATTTTTTCTATTTTATTTCAGAAATGAATTCGGATACATTTTCCATCAGCCACAATGGAGTAGAAGTTGCTCCACAAATTCCTACCGAATTAGCAGAAGAAAACCACTCCTTTTTTATCTCATCTATATCTGAAATAAAGTGAGAATTAGGATTTTCAACTTTACATGAATCATATAACATTTTTCCATTTGAACTTTTAGTTCCGCTTACAAAAACAATAACATCATGTTGAGCCGAGAACTTTTTTAACTGAGGTTCTCTACCTGAAACTTGACGGCAAAGAGTATCATTTACAACAAATTGAAGAGGATCCTTTATTCCATTTTCTCTTCTTCTATTCTCAATTTCTAATTTTATATCAGCATATGCTTTTGGACTCTTTGTAGTCTGAGAATACATAAATATTGGCCTGGAAAAATCTAACTGATCTAAATCATCAATACTAGAAACTAAAACCGCGTCTCCACCAATCTGACCTAGCAAACCAACAACTTCAGCATGACCTTTTTTACCATATATAACAATTTGCCCATCAATATCTGAAACAGTTTTATATCCCTCCTTTATTTGATGTTGTAATTTTAAAACAACAGGACATGAAGCGTCTAAAAGTTGAATATTATTTTGCATAGCAATCTTATAGGTTTCTGGAGGTTCCCCATGAGCTCGAATCAGAACTGTACAATCTGTATAATTCTTTAACTCTTCATGACTAATAATTTTCAGACCTAAATCATTTAGCCTTTCAACTTCTTTATTATTATGAACAATATCTCCCAAACAGTATAAAGAATTAGACTTCTTCAATTCTTGCTCCGCCATTTCTATAGCATATACTACTCCAAAACAAAATCCAGAATATTTATCAATTACTACATTCATTCTTTAAACGTTTTGTCAATTATGGAAAAAATAAAATCATTTTGGTCTGCTAATGAAATATCTGAATTATCTATCAAAATAGCATCCTCCGCTTTCTTTAACGGATTTATCTTCCTATTTACATCATTTTCATCTCTCATCTTCAAATTTTCTAAAACCTTATCAAAACTAAGTTTCTCTCCATTGTCTTTTAACTCCTCCCACCTTCTTTTTGCTCTAATAGCAACCTGGGCAGTAATGAAGAATTTTAAATCAGCATCTGGGAAAACTTTAGTACCTATATCCCTTCCATCCATTACTACATTTTTATCCTTTCCAATTTCTTGTTGCAAAATAACTAACTTTTCTCTAACAAAAGGAATTTTAGCAACTAAACTAACTTTTTCAGAAACTTCTATAGTTCTAATATATCCTTCTACATTCTCATCATTTAAAAAAGTTTCGGAACTTTCTGTATCAAAATTATACCTAAATGATAGTCTTATCTCAGAAATATCTTCTTTTAACTTCTCGATTTTTACTCCAGCTTCTGATATTAAATTATTCTGAATACAATACCAACTTATAGCTCTATACATTGCTCCTGTATCTATATATTTCATTTGATATCTTTTAGAAATCGCCTTAGCTATAGTACTCTTACCACAAGAAGAATGTCCGTCAATAGCTATATTTATCATTTTTCGCATCTACAAGCCAAAATTAGATAAATTAGTTACAATAGAAAAACTATTTATCATACTAGAGCTGTGGTATGAACTTCTAGCATAATTTATCTGTATCTTTTTAATAGAAAATCCTAATCCAAACGAAAATCCACTCATATTAAAACTAGAATTCAATTTTAAATCTTCTCTTCTCTGAAAGTTAAATCCAGCTCTTAAATACAAATTCTTTTTAAAAGGGTTTAATTCAGCACCTAAAATAACATGTCTCAACAGTTTTTTAGCTACTGTTTCATCTCTTACAATCAATTGATTTGTTAAAGGGTCGTATATTGTATTTAGATTGTAATCATTAGATATATCATATACGTTTAGATGATGTAATACCAATGAATATCTGAAAGGAAGGTATTTTAAATATTTTGATAATCCCAACTGAATTTCAAATGGGAGATCCTCCTTTTCTGAAGTATATGATTTGATTGGTCTTCCAATATTTTTAAAAAGCAAAGTAAATGTAAAACTTTTCTCCTTATTATTATATGTCGTAGAAATATTTGAAGACAAAACAACAGAATGGTACGATTCTAAATAAGAATTCAATAATCTAATATTAGATCCTAATGTAAAATCTTGACCAAGGTATTTTGACATCGCAAAAGTAGCAATCTGCTGAGAAGCGTTAAAATTAGAAATGGTATTACCAACCTCATCTGTAGCATCAAATTTGCCATAATTAATTGCATCTATACCAGAAAAAATCATTAAGTTATTATTTAATTTCTTTGCAAAATGAAAGGAAATAAAATTAATGTCTGACACATAATCCACAAAATTAAAAGAAATCTGACCATCCATTTCTTTATTTAATAAAGAAGGAGTAATAAGAGTAAGACTTATATCATTATCCATTATGGAATTAACACTCCCTCCCATAGAAAGAATTCTAGAAGACGAATTTAAATTTAGTGAATTATAAGAAGTGTTTTGAATTTGAGAAAAGAGAAGGTTAGGCAAAAATATACTAATTATGATAAATCTTCTCAACATCTATTAATTGAATTTTTTATAATTTTACACCAAAGTTAAAACCAATTTTGGGCAATACTCCTGTATAAAATTTAGCTCCAATATCATGATGATTCCTGAAACGATTCCCCGCTTCAACCGCATATTGTACTCCACCTCCAAAAAAGAAGTCAAATAGAATAACATCTGACATTATATACTGAACTCCCATAACAACACCCCCTTGCCCACTTTTAGAACTAGCTTTAACATTAGTTTCGACAGTCCACTCACTGTAGTTGCCTAAATCATCATATTCATAATACCAATGGATATAAGTATCATGCATTCTAAAGTAAGATAACCTACCATAAGGAGCAATATATACTCCATTTAATTTTGAATCAGAGTTTTTAAAATTTAAAACATATTTTCTTAACTGAATCTCCGAAGCTAATCCTTTCTCATCTTCATAATTCCATCCGTCTTCTACTAAATGTACAGATCCACTAAAGTTTACAGATTTACCATGGGAAAGTTCTTTTTCAATACTCATTTTAAATGTAGCGTCTGCAAAATGAAACGGGCTATTTTTCAGCAATATATCCTGAGCATGAATCGTTGTAATTGATAATAATGTAATTGCCCATAGGGTGATTTGCTTCATTTCTATAGTTTGTTTTTTAGTTGTTAATTTTGTTTAACGTATGGGATTTGAATTTATTACTTCCAAAAATAAGTTATTTATACAATATAAGGATTACTAACTTTGGACTTTAGAAGCACAATATCTATTACCTCTTTCATTTTAGATACATAATGAAATCTTAAACCTTTCAGATATGTCTCATTAATATCCAAAATATCTTTCTTGTTCTCTTCACTCAAAATTATCTCTTTTATTCCAGATCGTTTTGCCGCCAGTATTTTTTCTTTAATACCTCCTACAGGTAGGACTTTTCCTCTCAAAGTAATTTCCCCAGTCATAGCTATATTCTTTCTTACTTTTCTACCTGTAAAAGAAGACACCAATGAAGTAAACATAGTGATACCAGCAGAAGGTCCATCTTTTGGAGTAGCTCCTTCTGGAACATGAACATGTGAATTCCATTTAGAAAACTCTTCACTTTTTATTCCGTATTCAGAAGAATGTGATTTTAAGTATTCTAATGCAATAGTTGCAGATTCCTTCATTACCTTTCCTAAATTTCCTGTAATACTCAACTGTCCTTTTCCTTTACTTAAAGTAGATTCTATAAACAATATATCTCCACCAACAGACGTCCAAGCTAATCCAACAACAACCCCTGCAACATCATTATCGATAGATCTATCCCTATCAAATTTGTTTGGACCTAAAATTTCTTGCAAAGTATCTAAGCTAATATTTATATTATATTTCTGTTCCATTGCTACAGATTTAGCGGCATACCTTACAACTTTCGCAAGTTTTTTATCTAACCCTCTAACCCCAGATTCACGCGTATATCCATCAATGATTTTTTCAATAACAGATTTTGATAAAGAAATATCTTTATTTGTCAGTCCGTGCTCTTTTATTTGTTTTGGGAGGAGGTGTTTTTTTGCAATTTGTATCTTTTCTTCAATAGTATATCCATTTATTTCAATTATCTCCATCCTATCGAGTAATGCAGGTTGAATAGTAGATAAGGAATTTGCCGTTGCAACAAATAATACTTTGGAAAGATCATAACCCAACTCTAAATAATTATCATGAAAACTATCATTTTGTTCCGGATCCAACACTTCTAACAATGCAGAAGAAGGATCTCCATGGATATCTCGAGTAACTTTATCAATTTCATCTAAAACAAAAACAGGATTTGAAGAGGTTGCTTTCTTAACTGATTTTATAATTCTACCTGGCATAGCTCCAATATATGTTTTTCTATGACCTCTTATTTCTGCCTCATCTCTCAATCCCCCTAAACTTACTCTAACATATTTTCTTCCTAAACTTTCAGCAATTGATTTACCTAATGAAGTTTTACCAACACCTGGAGGTCCATACAAACAAATTATCGGAGACTTCATATCTCCTTTTAATTTAAGAACAGCTAAATGTTCAATAATTCTTTCTTTTACTTTATCTAAACCGAAATGATCTCTATCTAGAATTCCTTTGGCCTTGTTTAAGTCAAATTTATCTTTTGTAAATTCATTCCAAGGCAATTCCAAGATCAGTTCAAGATAACTTCTTTGTACAGAATAGTCTGCCATACTCGGATTCATTCGTTGCAGCTTTTTTAATCCTTTATCAAATTCTGATTCTACTTCTTTAGTCCATCTCTTTTCAGAAGCTCTTTTTCTCATTTCATCCACTTCTTTCTCTGAACCTGCTCCACCTAATTCTTCTTGTATTGCTTTCAACTGTTGATGAAGATAAAACTCTCTTTGCTGCTTGTCTAAATCACTCTTAACTTTCGTTTGGATTTCATTTTTCATTTCCAACATTTGAAGCTCCTTTGTTAAAAGAGAAAGAGCTTTACTCGCCCTATCATTTAAATCAGTATTCTCCAAAAGTGCTTGTTTTTCTTTTAAAGAAATATTCATATTAGACGATACAAAATTAATAACAAAAGAAGGACTCTCTATATTTTTAATTGCAATACTTGCTTCTGTTGGTATATTAGGAGATAGATCTATAATATCTAAAGATATATCTTTTACAGAATCGACTAAGGCTTCAAATTCTTTATCAGAAGAGTTTGGTTTAGCTTCAACCAATTCAGTTACATTTGCTTTATAATAAGGTTCCTTCTGTACCATTTCTGATAACTCAAACCTTTTTCTACCTTGAATAATAGCCGTAATATTCCCATCGGGCATTCTGAGCATTTTAAGTATATGGGCTACCGTACCAACCTTATTTAAATCCTCTACCATAGGAACCTCAATCGAAGGGTCCTTCTGAGACAGAACTCCTATTATCTTATTAGCCTTATACGTTTCTTTTATAAGTTTTATCGACCTATCTCTACCAATTGTAATTGGTATAATTACTCCAGGAAACAATACAGTATTTCTTAATGGAAGAATTGGTAAACATTTTGGAGTTTTCTCTTTATTTATCTGTTCTTCATCTTCATTACTCATTAATGGAAACATTTCTGTTTCTTCATCAAAAACATTCGAAAGTGAAAAATTATATTCGTCTTTATATCTTTTCATTCTTATCCTCTTCTTTTATTAAATGCATCAAACAATTTTTGTTTTATATCATTCTCTATTTGTTCCTCCGCATGATTAAAACCAAAATATTTTCCACACATCAGGCCTATTAGTGTAGCTTCCCTTATATTATTTCCTTGTTGTAAGATCTTCATCACACTATCGTACACAGAATCTGTTTCTTTGTAAATTTTCTCTGCATTTTCAATTATTTCATCTAATTCTGATGTGGAACACTCTAATAAATTACAAAGTTTCTCCTTTTCGAATTTATCAAAAAATGTATTAAAATTAAAATCAGTCATTTTATGTTATTTTCTATAATATACAGATACAAATATCATTCCAAACGATAAAAACAGGAAATATTGTCAGGTATTAATAATTTCTATATTTAGATGTCAGTTCAAATACCTTATTGAGTATTTCTTTATCTAAATCTGAAAATACAATATTTCTTCTCTTCATCACTAACTCAGCCACTTCAAAAACTTTATTCGTTTTATATGTAGTAAATCCAGAAGCTCCACCCCAACTAAAAGAAGGAATTATATTTCTTGGAAAACCACTTCCAAAGACATTAGCACTCACCCCAACAACTGTTCCAGTATTAAACATTGTATTGATTCCACACTTAGAGTGATCTGCCATAATCAAACCGCAAAATTGTAATCCTGTTTTCTTAAATCGTTCCATTTTGTAATTCCAAATTTTTACCTCTGTATAATTATTTTTTAGATTGGAATTGTTTGTATCCGCTCCTAAATTACACCACTCTCCTATTACAGAATTTCCTAAATAACCCTCATGAGATTTTGAAGAAAATCCAAAAAACACCGAATTATTCACTTCTCCACCTACTTTACAATAGGGTCCTAAAGTAGTACCTTCATAAATTCGAGCCATTATTTTGAGTACCGAATTATTTGACATTGCAAATGGACCCCTTATAAAACAACCTTCCATTACCTCTGCATCCTTACCTATATATACAGGACCATTAGTACAGTTTATAAAACTAGATACTATTTTTGCTCCTTTCTCAATAAAAAGTGGATAATCTCCAATCTTTATACTTAACTCTTCGAGTTTCTGTGATTTTCTGCCTTTAGTAATTTTTTTAAAGTCTATTTTTATCTCTTCAGAATTTAAAGAAAAAATATCCCATAAATCATTGATTCTATTGTAAAAGGAATTACATTCTATTTCATTTAATTTGGAAGTGTCAAATTTATAATTGTTCACCGCAATAATAACATCTCCTTTTTTTAGGAGTTCTCCTTTTCTGAGGGAATTAATCTCTGTTACCAAATCTTCTGATGGCAAAATAGAACTATTTATCCAAAGGTTTTCTTTTTTAATAATACACGGAAATTTTTCAGCAAGATATTCTTCTGTTTTTACAGATACAGATTTATAATAAAGCTCCCACTTTTCTTTAATAGTGAGTATTCCAACTCTAAAATTAGATATTGGTCTTGTCAAACTTAAAGGAAATAAGTTTTCTCTATCTGTATCAAATAAAATTACATTCATTCTAAAAAATTATTTTACAAATCTAAATAAAAAAGCCCACACTAATTAGTATGGGCTTTTGTTTATTTATCAAACTTAAATTACTTTTTTAAGTTTTTATATCTGTTCTTAAATTTATCAATTCTACCTGCAGTATCTACTAGTTTTGTTTTACCTGTATAGAATGGATGAGAATCAGAAGAAATCTCCATTTTGATTAATGGGTATTCATTTCCGTCTGTATACTTTATATTCTCAGTTGAAGGTGCACAAGATTTTGTTAAAATCATATAGTCTGTCGACATATCCTTAAATACGCATAATCTATAATCTTCTGGATGTATTCCTGTTTTCATTTTTCTTTATTTTTTAGATTTCCCGAAATAGGACAGCAAAAATAGTAATTTATTAAAAACAAACAACAAATGTTTTATTTTTATTTATTTCATGTAAAATCTACTTTTCTACTGCTATAAATATAAATTATTAATTTAACTTCCTTTTATCCATTTTAGATAATATAAAGATTAGTTTTGTAAACTTTTTAAAACAAAACAATGAATCTAAGAAATATAGCTATTATAGCCCATGTTGACCATGGAAAAACCACTTTAGTAGATCAAATGTTATTATCTTCAGAAATATTTCTAGAACATGAAAATCCTGGGGAATTAATTATGGATTCAAATCCTTTAGAGAAAGAACGAGGAATTACCATTCTTGCAAAAAATGTATCTGTAAATTATAAAGATTGTAAAATTAATATTCTAGATACTCCAGGACATTCCGACTTTGGTGGTGAAGTAGAAAGAGTATTAAATATGGCAGATGGTGTAGTATTGTTAGTTGACGCCTTTGAGGGGCCAATGCCACAAACCAGATTTGTACTATCGAAAGCTTTAAAATTAGGATTGAAACCAATCGTAGTAGTTAACAAGGTCGATAAACTTAATTGTACTCCAGAAGAAGTAAACGAAATGGTTTTTGAACTTATGTTCAATTTGAACGCTACGGAGGAACAACTAGATTTTCCTACAATTTTTGGTTCTAGTAAGAACGGATGGATGGGAGAAGATTGGAAAAAACCTACAGAAGATATTACTTATTTAATGGATAAAATTCTAGAACACATTCCCGCTCCTACCGAAAATCTAGGAACTACTCAAATGCTAATCACTTCATTAGACTACTCTTCTTTTATTGGTAGAATTGCTATTGGTAGAGTACACAGAGGAAGTGTAAAAGAAAACCAAAGTGTCATGTTGTGTAAAAGAGATGGTAGCAAAGTAAAAGCAAAAATCAAAGAAGTATTTGTTTTTGACGGCTTCGAAAAGAGAAAAGTACAAGAAGTAAAGTCTGGGGAAATTAGTGCAATTACAGGAATAGAAGGATTTGATATTGGAGATACTATTGCAGATTTTGAACATCCAGAAGCATTACCTACGATAAAAATTGACGAACCAACTATGAGTATGACTTTTACCATAAACGATTCTCCATTTTTTGGTCAGGATGGTAAGTTTGTTACATCTCGTCAGATAAAAGAACGATTGGAAAAAGAAGAGGAAAGAAATCTTGCACTGAGAGTAGAACAAACAGATTCTGCAGATACGTTCAGGGTTTTTGGTAGAGGTGTTTTACATCTTTCCGTATTGATAGAAACTATGAGAAGAGAAGGTTATGAAATTCAGATAGGACAACCTCAAGTCATTATAAAAGAAATTGATGGCGTAACATGCGAACCTATTGAAGAGTTAACCATAGATATACCTGAAAATTTAAGTGGAAAAGCTATAGAAATCGTCACGATACGTAAAGGGGAAATGACGGTAATGGAACCAAAAGGAGATTTAATGCATTTAGAATTTACTATTCCTTCTAGAGGAATTATAGGATTAAGAAACTATCTCCTTACCGCAACTGCTGGGGAAGCTATTATGTCTCACAGATTCAAGGATTTTCAACCACACAAAGGTACTATTCCTGGAAGATTAAACGGTTCTTTAATTTCAATGGAACAAGGAAATGCAATTCCTTACTCTTTAAATAACATGCAAGAAAGAGGAACTTTCTTTGTCGACTCTAATCAGTCTATTTATGAAGGACAGATTATTGGAAAAAATACAAGAGCAGACGATTTAGTTATTAATGTAACGAAAACTAAAAAGATGTCTAACATGCGGTCTTCTGGTAATGATGATAAAGTCAAAATCGCTCCCCCGATTATCTTTACTTTAGAAGAAGCATTAGAATACATACAAGCAGACGAATATGTCGAGGTAACTCCAAAAAACTTAAGGTTACGAAAAATATTACTTAAGGAACACGACAGAAAAAGAAAACAAATTAAAAAATAAAAAAGGGACACGACGTGTCCTTTTTATTAATCTCTCGAACTCAGTTTCGCCAATAGTCGGAGTATTTCCAAATACAACCACACTAAGGTTACTAGAAGGCCAAAGGCTCCATACCACTCCATATATTTAGGAACACCCTGTTCGGCTCCTTCTTCAATAAAATCAAAGTCCATTACTAAGTTTAAAGAAGCTATTACTACTACAAATAATGAAAACCCTATACTTAACATAGAGGAGTTAGTAGGATTCATAACTGACAAACCTCCTCCTCCAAACATACTCATTATAAAACTCACTAAATAAACTATTGCAATGCCACCAGTAGCAGCAAAAACACCAAGTTTAAAATTTTCAGTTGGTTTAATCACTTTGGTTTTATATGCGAATAACAATGTGAAGAATATTCCAAATGTTAAGAATATTGCTTGTTGTACAATATCAGCATATTCATGAGCATAAATACTTGAAACCCCTCCTAAAGCTAAGCCTTCCAAAACAGCATAAACTGGAACAGTTATTGGGGACCATTCCTTTTTAAATATTGTAACTAAAGCAACTATAAAACCACCTATAAAACCAATAAGAATGTAATCCATGATAGCATTTGAATAAGTATAATAGGCAGCAATCATTAATAAACCAAGACTAATTGCTGTCTTATTAACTGTTCCATCAAGTGTCATTACCGTACCACTTGTATTGGAAAAATTCTCAAATGTCTTTTTATTTAATGCCGGATTTCCAGATCTCATCATAATTTCTATTTTTTAATTAAATTTAAAGCTAAAATATAAAGTTTATTTAACAACTACAATTACATCAATATAATTATTAATAAAAATTCTTATTACTTATAACATTTTATAAAAAAGTAAATGATTAATTTTGCAAATCATTAAACAATTATACTTTAAATGAATAAAAATCTTCTACTTTTAGTTCTATTCTCATTTTACACTCTTTTTTCTTTCTCTCAAAACTTTACCATTAGTGGATACATACAAGAAGAATCAAACGGAGAGAATCTTATCGGGGTGTCTGTATATGACAAATCTTCTAATAAAGGAACGAGTTCTAATCAATATGGATTTTATTCTCTAACATTACCCAAAGGAAATTATAATATCGTATTTTCTTTTATTGGTCTACAAACTGAATCAATAGAAGTAAATCTTAACAAAAACCAACGTATCAATATTTCTTTAAAAGAAAATTCCACTCAAATACAAGAAATAAAAATTTCAGAAGAACGTCTTGACGGGAATATAGAAAAAAGTAATATGAGTCAGGTAAAATTAAAAATACAAAACGTAAAAAGTATACCAGCCATATTAGGAGAAATAGATGTGTTAAAAGCAGCACAACTACTTCCTGGTATTTCTAATGGAGGGGAAGGAAATTCTGGATTGTATGTCAGAGGGGGTGGACCTGATCAAAATCTTGTACTTTTAGATGAGGCGGTAGTATATAACGCCGCTCATCTATTTGGTTTTTTTTCAGTCTTTAATGCAGACGCAATTAAAGATATGAATATAATCAAGGGTGGTATGCCTGCAGAATATGGTGGTCGACTTTCGTCGGTAATAGATATATCTATGAAAGATGGAAACAATAAAAAATTTCAAGCTGATGGAGGTATTGGACTACTGTCTTCTAGACTAACATTACAGGGGCCATTAGAAAAAAATAAAAGTTCATTTATTGTATCCGGAAGAAGAACCTATATAGATGTTCTAACTAAACCTTTTCTCAACAGAAATAACAAAGAAACTGGTGAACCAAATCCATTTTCAGGATCTGGATATTATTTTTATGACCTTACCACTAAAATAAATTATAAAATATCTGATAAAGACAGAATTTATTTAAGTGGTTACTTTGGTAGAGATGTTTTTAATTTTTCTGACAATGAAAGTGGTTTTGGAATAGAAATTCCTTGGGGAAACGCTACTACTTCACTTCGTTGGAATCATCTGTTTAATGATAAACTCTTTATGAATACTTCTTTGATTTTTACTGACTATAGATTTGAGTTTAACATAGCACAGTCAGATTTTGAATTAAGAATTTTTTCTGGAATTAATGACTGGAATAGTAAAACAGATTTTCTATATATTCCAAATCAAAAACATAAAATTAAATTTGGCAGCAATTTTACATATCATATATTTACTCCTGGAAACGCGACAGGAAGATCTGGAGAAGTAGAATTTATCCCTGATGAAATATTTAAACAATATTCAAATGAAGCTGCTCTATACCTAAGTGATGATTTTGAAATAAATGACGTTCTTAAATTAAACATTGGTTTAAGATATTCTTCATTTCAACACAGTGGAGACATAAATCCAATATCATTCCTAACAAACGAGATTCAGCTAGATACCAACAATCATTATCGACATATTGAACCTAGGTTTAGTATGCGATATAAATTAAATCCTACTGCTTCAATTAAAGCTTCATATTCTGAGAACTATCAATATATTCATCTAGCATCTACAGGTTCTGTAAGCCTTCCCACAGACTTATGGGTTCCTAGCACTAATTTAGTCAAACCTAAATTTTCTAAACAAATAGCTTCCGGTTATTTTAAAAATTTTAAAGAAGATATGTACGAAACATCAGTAGAATTATATTATAAAGAAATGGAGAACCTAATTGAATACAAGGAGGGAATCCTTCCAGAAGACAACACTAATAGCAGTAGTGACAATTCATTCACATTTGGAAATGGAGACTCATACGGAGTCGAACTTTTCGCTAAAAAAAATACGGGAAAGTTAACAGGATGGGTTGGTTATACACTTTCAAAAACCACAAGATATTTTGATGAAATAAACGACGGTGATCCGTATCCGGCAAAGTATGATAGAAGACATGATTTATCTATCACCAGCACATATAAACTTAGTGATTCCTGGGAGCTTAGTGGAGTTTTTGTATATGCTACAGGAAACGCAATTACACTTCCTTCGGAAAGATATATAATAAATGGAAATGTATACACGGAGTATACTTCTAGAAATGGATATCGAATGATGCCGTACCACAGATTAGATTTTGGAGCTACATATACTCCTAAAAAAGAAAAGAAATTTAAATCTTCATGGAACTTTTCAATTTATAATTTATACAATAGAAAAAATCCATATTTTATATACTTAGGTTTAGAAAATAGTATAGAAGGAGAAAATGGAACAATACAAAATGGAAATTTAATTCCTAAAGCATATCAAGTCTCAATCTTCCCAATACTTCCGTCAATTACCTGGAACTTTAATTTTTAAAACATGAAAAATTATTTTATTATATTTATATTAAGTTTAGTT
>NZWX01000023.1 GCA_002697625.1 Flavobacteriales bacterium | reverse complement strand
TTATTGCAATCATCACTTTCAAACTCTTCTCCAAAATAATGAAGTAAGTATTTTCTTCTACACATAGCTGTTTCAGCAAAAGAAATAGTTTCCATTATCAGTTGTCTTCCTATTTCTTGTTCACTTACTGGTTTTCCACTTAAAAACTTTTCTAGCTTCTCAATGTCTTTATAGCTATAGAATGTTACTAAAATCCCCTCTCCATCATCTCGACCTGCTCTCCCTGTTTCTTGGTAATATCCTTCTAAACTTTTTGGTATGTCATGATGAATGACAAATCGAATGTCAGGTTTGTCTATTCCCATCCCAAATGCTATTGTAGCTACAATTACATCACAATCATCCATGATGAACGCATCTTGGTTTAATATCCTTGTTTTAGCATCTAATCCAGCATGATAAGGAAGAGCGTTAATTCCATTCACTTGTAATGTCTCAGCAATTTCTTCCACTTTTTTTCTACTAAGGCAGTATACGACTCCTGATTTTCCAGAGTGCTCTCTGATGAATTTAATCATCTCTTTTTCTACATCATGTTTGGGTCTTATGTCATAAAATAGGTTTTTTCTATTGAAAGAATCTAAAAATAAAGTAGCGTCTAAAACTTTAAGATTTTTCTGAATATCGTGTCGTACTTTTGGAGTTGCAGTAGCAGTAAGAGCTATAATTGGTTTCCTTCCAATATTATCTATAATCTCTCTGATTCTTCTGTATTCAGGACGGAAATCATGTCCCCATTCAGAAATACAGTGTGCTTCATCAATTGCAAAAAAGGAAATATTTATGGATTTTAGGAAAGACACATACTCTTCTTTTATTAAGGATTCAGGAGCTACATATAACATTTTTGTGCGTCCTGATTTAATGTCCTCCATCACAATATTAATTTGTGTTTTCGAAAGTGATGAATTTAAAACATGAGCAATACTTTCTTGTTCATTAAATGTTCTAATTGCGTCTACCTGGTTTTTCATTAAAGCGATTAGAGGAGAAATAATAATAGCAAGACCATCAGAAATTAATGATGGAAGTTGATAGCACATTGATTTTCCTCCTCCGGTTGGCATAATAACCATTCCATCTTTTCCATCTAGTAAATTTTGAATAATCTGTTCTTGCCTACCTTTGAAACTGTTAAATCCAAAGATTTCTTTAAGATTCTTGTGTAATGTTTCTGAAGAAATTCCCATCTTTATTTATTAATACATCTAAATATTTTACTTTTGTATCGAATTGTAGAACGAATATACGCATAAATTTCATGACAAATAAGAAAAAAATTTTAAATATTGCTAAATCTGTAATCTCCATTGAACAGGAAGCTATCTCTGAGTTAGGACAAAGATTATCAGATGATTTTCCTAATGCAGTAGAGTTAATTTTATCTTCTGAAGGTAGGGTGATAGTTGCTGGGGTCGGAAAGAGTGCGAATATTGCAAATAAGATAGTTGCCACTTTGAATTCTACAGGCCAGCCTGCAGTTTTTCTTCACGCAGCGGATGCATTACATGGTGATTTAGGAAATATTCAGAATAATGATGTTGTTATTTGTATTTCTAAAAGTGGAAATACTGAGGAAATAAAATCTTTCATTCCTTTAGTTAAAAATTTAGGTAACAAAGTAATTTCTATTTGTGGAAATAAAGATTCGTATTTAGTAAGAGAATCTGATTTATTTTTAGATAGCACAGTAGATAAAGAGGCGTGCACTAATAATCTTGCTCCAACATCATCTACTACAGCACAACTTGTTTTAGGAGACGCGTTATCGGTATCTCTTTTAGAGTTGCGAAATTTTTCGGATTCTGATTTCGCTCGTTTCCATCCTGGTGGTTCGCTTGGAAAAAGACTATATTTAAAAGTATCTGATTTAGTTTCAGACTTAAGTAAAGCTCAAGTTTCTTCATCTGATAGTATTAATGATGTAATTATGGAAATTTCACATAAACGACTTGGAGCAACTTCTGTAATAGATAATGGTAAATTAGTTGGTATTATTACAGATGGTGATTTAAGAAGAATGTTAGAGAAAAACTCTGATATTAGTAAACTGATAGCATTAGATATTATGGGGATTTCTCCTAAAATTATATCTCCAGATGAATTAGCAAAAACTGCTTTAGATATTATGGAAGAAAATAATATAAGTCAGTTAATAGTTTTAGATGGGGATCAATATAAAGGAATAATTCACATTCATGATATTATAAAAGAAGGTATATGATAGAGGAAAAAGAAATGTCTTTTCTAGATCATTTGGAAGTTTTGAGATGGCACTTAGTTAGAGCGTTTTCATCTATTCTTATTTTTGCAATTTTAGCTTTTATCTATAAAGATTTTGTATTTGATCAGGTTTTATTGGCTCCAAAAAATCCTGATTTTCCAACATATCGATTCTTTTGTAGTTTGTCAGAATGGATGGGGATGGGAGATTTGTTGTGCTTTGGAGATCACAAATGGAATCTGCACAGTTTTACTATGTCAGGTCAGTTTTCTACTCATATTATTACATCATTATTTGCCGGACTAGTTGTAGCCTTNNCATATGTATTTTGGGAGATTTGGAGATTTNTTAAGCCAGCATTATATNGTAAAGAAACTAAGGTTNCAAGAGGTGTTGTGTTTTTCACTTCNATTTTATTTNCTGTTGGAGTTTTGTTTGGATATTATTTAGTCGCTCCTTTATCTGTAAATTTTTTAGGCTCGTATCAGGTTAGTNCTCATGTNTCCAATACGATTGGATTAAGTTCTTTTGTGTCTACAGTTACTACTATTAGTTTTGCAAATGGAATAATTTTTGAATTACCTATGTTGGTTTATTTTTTAACTAAGATAGGGATGTTAACTCCAGAGTTTATGAGAAAGTATAGGAAACANGCAATTGTACTTACCTTAATATTGTCTGCAATTATNACNCCNCCAGATGTTACNAGTCAANTNTTAGTTTCATTACCAATNGTAGTTTTATATGANATAAGTATCAAGATTTCAAAACGNGTATTAAAAAANCANAAGAAAAATGAAGCTTAAATCTGAAAATATAGTAAAATATTATGGAGACAAAAAAGTTGTAAAAGGAGTTTCCTTAGAAGTANATAAAGGAGAGATAGTAGGACTATTAGGNCCAAATGGAGCTGGNAAGACAACATCCTTTTATATGATTGTAGGTTTAATAAAGCCAAATGAGGGNNGAGTTTTTTTAGATGGAAATGATATTTCTTCCATGCCAATGTATAAAAGAGCTCAGCTAGGTATTGGNTATTTATCTCAAGAAGCGTCTGTTTTTAGAAGAATGACAGTTGAAGATAATCTACTTTCCGTTTTGGAGATGACTACATTAACAAANGAGNAGCAANTTCAAAAATGTGAAGATCTTTTGAATGAGTTTAGATTACAAAAAATACGAAAGAATATTGGANNNCTTTTGTCAGGAGGAGAAAGAAGAAGAANAGAAATTGCAAGATGCTTGGCAACNGANCCTAGTTTTATTTTATTAGATGAACCTTTTGCAGGAGTTGACCCAATTGCAGTAGAGGATATTCAACAAATAGTGTCTGATTTACGAAAAAGAGAGATCGGTATATTAATTACAGATCATAATGTTCATGAAACATTATCTATCACCGATAGATCTTACCTTTTATATGAAGGCACAATACTAAAATCAGGAACTTCTGAAGAATTAGTTTCGGATGAGTTAGTTAGAAAATTGTATCTAGGTAAAAATTTCGAGTTGAGGTGATTATATTTCCTCTAAGGTAAACTCAAACCCTTCCATAATCTGATTAGCAAGTAATTTAGTGCAAGCCTCTGTTACCTTTATATGTGCAACTTCCTTGTTTTCCGCATCTAATTCCAGAGTAATATGTTTTCCAATTCTAACATTAGTTATTTCAGAAAGTCCAACATTTCCCATACTTGCGCTTACCGCTTTTCCCTGTGGATCCAATAAAGTTTTTAATGGCATTATGTCTATTTCGGCTCTAAATTTCATTTTATTAGATTATTTAAGGTTGATAAAAAGATATACAAAATTACAATAAATGGAATTGCTGCAAAGTGAATTATAAATAATAATATTACACAACTTATTAAGAATAAAATTTTGATTTTATTTTCTTTTGATTTTAAATCTTTACCACTTGTAATCTTCAGAGAGAATAGTGGTATTTCCGCTACTAATAAAAAAGATAACACAACAGAGATTCCAATTAAAAGTTCTAAACTAAATTTTGTTGTATATGACTGATTTATTACTGCTAAAGAAGCAATAAAAATAGCTGCTGCTGGTGTTGGAAGTCCAATAAAAGAACTAGATTGTCTTGTGTCAATATTAAATTTTGACAATCTAATTGCGGAAAAAATTGGAATTAAAAATGCTATATAGGGTAATACTTCACAATTATTGCAATCTTCAAGTATTAATTTGTACATGATAATTCCAGGAGCTACACCAAAGGTTACCATATCTGCAAAACTATCTAATTGTTTTCCTATTTTTGAACTTACTTTTAATAGTCTTGCAGATAGTCCATCAAAAAAATCAAGGAACGATCCGGTGAAAATAAAGACTCCGGCTAACAAAATTTCTGATTCAAAAATCATTACAATGGAAAGTAATCCGCAAACTAAGTTTCCTAAGGTTATAAGGTTAGGTATATTTCTTTTAATTACACTCATAAAATTACAATAATGTGCTATTTTTTGTGTTATTTTGAAATACAAATATACAACAATGTACAACAATGTATAATAATCTTAAATATCTGTTTTTCTTTTTTGTTTTCTTGTCTTATTCAGGGATTTCTCAAACAAAATATAGTAACGAATTTTTGAAAATTGGAGCAGGTGCCCGTTCTTTAAGTTTATCAAAAGCAGTAGTTGCTTCTTCTGCAAATTCATCTTCAGTATATTGGAACCCATCAGCATTAGTTGATTTGTCAAAAACGGAGATGGAGTTAATGCATGCTTCATATTTTTCTGGAATTGCAAATTATGACCAGTTTTCTTATGCTAAAAAAGTAAACGAGAGTGAAGCAGTTGGTTTTATGTTCCTTAGATTTGGAGTAGATGACATAATGAACACTTCAAATTTGATTGATAATGAAGGGAATGTAGATTACAATGAGATAGAATTGTTTTCTACAGCAGATTATGCATTTTTCTTTTCTTATGCTAGAAAAGATATTGTTAAAGGGTTTGATATTGGAGGAAATCTTAAATTAATATACAGGCAGATTGGAGATTTTGCTAAAGCATGGGGATTTGGTTTTGACCTTTCTACACAAAAACAATTTGGAAAATGGAAAGTAGCAGGAATTGCTAGAGATGCAAGTTCAACATATAATTCTTGGGTTTTTAATATGGAAAATTTTGAAGAGGTTTATAATCAAACAGGAAACGAATTGCCGGAGAATTCTACAGAATTAACTTTACCTTCTTTGCAAACTGGTATTGCTAGGAATATTTATATAAACGATAATTTTACTGCACATACAGAGTTAGATTTTGTTATTCATATTGACGGAGAGAGAAATACATTAATTAGTTCAGATAACATTAGTTTTAATCCTCATTTTGGTACTGAAATTCGATATAAAGAATTAGTAGATTTTAGATTCGGAATTGGTGATTTTACGAAAGAGACTGATTTTAATAATGAGAAATATTTTACCATGCAACCAAATATCGGAATAGGTTTTCAATTTGATAATATCAGAATTGATTATGCATTAACTAATTTTGGAGATCAATCTACAGGATTATATTCCAATTTATTTGCCTTAAGATATACTTTAAAATAATATGAGAAATTTTCTTATTTCTATTTTAAGTGGTTTATTATTGGCATTTTCGTGGCCTATTACAGGTTGGTTTCCTCTGATCTTTTTTGCGTTTGTTCCTCTGTTAATATTAGAAAAAGAGATTACTATAAAAGTAGAGAATTCTTCTTGGAAAGTTTTCGGATATTCTTTTACTACTTTTTTTCTTTTTAATATAATTACAACTTACTGGATTTGGCATGCTACAATTCCAGGTTCTTTTGCTGCATTTATAATAAATGCCTTATTAATGAGTATGGTATTTGTATTGTTTCATAAAATTAAGAATGTATTAGGAGAAAGAAAAGGATATGTCTCTTTGGTATTCCTTTGGATAAGTATGGAATATCTTCACCTAAATTGGGATTTAGCATGGCCTTGGCTTACATTAGGTAATGTGTTTGCTCCAATTCCAGAGATTGTGCAATGGTATGAATATACTGGAATATTAGGAGGTTCACTCTGGATTCTTGTTTTAAACATTCTTTTTTTTAAGTTCTTTATTTTAGAAGAAAGAAAGAAAAAATGGATACTTCCATCTGTTTTTATTATTGTTCCTGTCCTTCTTTCTATAGTAATTCAATCTGATATACAAAACTCTACTTCTGAAGAAATTGTAATTGTACAACCAAATATCGATCCGTATAAAGATAAGTTTAACAGAGATGCACAGACACAACTAGATGATTTTATTAAACTAGCAAAAAGTACATTAACTCATAATACAACTTTATTAGTTGGACCAGAAACAGCTTTACAAGAAACAATTTGGGAAAGTAAAATTGATAAGTCTCAAAGTGTTTTAAAGCTTAGAGAGTTACAAAAACAATTTCCTAATTTAAATATTCTGATAGGGTCTTCAACTTTAAAATATTTAGGAGCAAAGAAGGAAGAGAGATCCAGAAAGTTAAATAATAAAGAATGGTATAATGCGTATAATACTGTTGTGTTTTTAAGTTCAGACTCTATAACTTCTGTTTATCATAAAACAAAATTAGTCCCTGGTGTAGAACAGATTCCTTATTCTTTTGTTCTTGATTTGATTGCAGATTTTACTGTAGATTTAGGAGGTACATCAGGTAGTCTTTCTACAGATAATAATGTTGATTTACTTCATTACAATGAAATAAAAATACTTCCTTTAATATGTTATGAGAGTATTTTTGGAGATATGATTACAGGAAGAAATTCTAATGTTATCGCAGTTATAACAAATGATGGTTGGTGGAAAAATTCTTCTGGGTATAAGCAGCATTTTCAGTATGCTAGATTAAGAGCAATAGAACAAAGAAAATCAATTATTCGCTCAGCAAATACGGGGATTTCTGGATTAATTTCTCCACATGGAGATGTGATAAGTCAGACACAATGGGATGAGGAGATTGCATTAAATGTAAAAGTTTCTTTAAATGAAACAGTTACATTCTATAATAGATTTGGTGATTTTATTGGTAGAATATTTTCTTTTATCTCAGTGTTGTTATTGTTTTCTTCTTTAGTAAAATATAAGACAAAAAAAATACCAACATTTTAAGATGTTGGTATTTAAGAGTATTTTTTTTATTTTATTATTCTACACTATCCTCCTCCATTAAAATCATAGTACTATCCTCAGTTAATAAAACTGTGTCTACATCTTGAGGGATATTGGCTTCATCTATATGTTGAACTTCTTCAATAGTATAAGTTTCTGTTGCTGTACAAGTTTTTTCTTCTGTATCACAACTGTTCATATATACTGAAATTCCAATAAATACTATAATACCAATTCCCGCTAAAACTTCTGTTAGATTTTTCATTTTTAATAATTTTTTAGTTTGATACAGCTAATATAGGTAAAATATTCTATTTCAAAGAATTTGGTATTTTACAAACAGGTATTTTAGTCATTTTGTGTTGATTCTGTTTGTTTAATTTAATATAGATTTCTAATACTTCCTTTTCTCTATTAGAAATTGTATTTTCGTCTCCTTTAAAGTTCATTGCCCATTCTAATTCCGGATAACTTGCTCCAAGTTGGTCTTCATCAGTTCTATCCTCTTCCCATAGCCCGTCTGTTGGAGCGGCTTCTATAATTTCTTTATTTATTCCTAAGTGACGTGAAAGTAAATAAACTTCTGTTTTTAATAAATCTGCAATTGGGCTAATGTCAACTCCACCATCTCCAAACTTTGTAAAGAATCCCACTCCAAAATCCTCTACTTTATTTCCCGTCCCTAAAACAAGGTAGTTATTTATCTGTGCAAAATAATATAAAGTAGTCATTCTAAGTCTAGCTCTAACATTCACTAATGAAAGATCATTTTTCTCATTATAAGAACTTGGTATCTTAGATGTGAAAGACTGAAATACATTACTTAAGTCGATCTCCATCGAATTTATATTTTTAAAATTTTCTTGTAACCATCTAATATGATTTTTGCCTCTTTCCACTTGTTGTTTATTTTGATAAATAGGCATTTCTATACATAAAGTCGGTTTTCCGCTTAGTGCAGAGATTGTAGAGGTTAAGGCAGAGTCAATTCCTCCTGATATTCCAACTACAAAACCATTTGTATTTGATTTTTCAGAATAATTAGAGATCCAATTTGTAATATGTTGTATTACTTCTTTTTCTTTCATTTTATAATTTACAAATTTATACATTTGCAGTAATGAAATTCATAAAAATACTATTAATATTTTTAGTTCTTAATTCTTGTGTAAAACAAGAAAAAGTAGAGGTGGAGATTCCTGTTTATAGATTTGATAAAGATCTCTTTACTATAGATTCTAATAATTATGACGATAAAGTAAATGATTGGGACTCTAAACTTCCGGAATTTTATGATTATTATCTAAGACATCATATAAACATGCAATACACAAATGATTCTGTAAGAAAATCTAATGTATTGTTGTTTACATCGCATCCTGATGTAATTAGTTTCCAAAAGAATATTGATAAGAAATTTGAGAATGTTAAATATATTGAAGAAAAATTTAATATAGCTTTTAGTAGATATTTAGAATTGTTCCCGGATTCGACAATCCCTAAAAAGATTATATTTAATAATTCATTTAACTCCTATGCAGTAGATGTATTTAAAGAAAATTTATTAATTGGATTAGATTTTTATTTAGCAGAATCTCATCCTGCAGTAAATATTTGGAAGTATTTAAAGGTCAGATATGATGAGAAATTCATGATGGCAGATGTAATGGAGTATTGGATTACTAGTATGTTTATAAATAAAAATAACCCTTCTAATTTTCAGGAAAATTTAATATTTAAAGGAAAGATCATGTTTTTAATAAAGACCATTCTAAATGAGGAAGATGATATAGTATTTAGATTTCCTGAGGAGGATATGAATTGGTGTGAGATTAACGAATCTAATATCTGGAATGAAATAATATCCTTAGATATAATGTATAATAAAGATTATAAATCGTATTCTACTTTTTTTTCAGATTCTCCTTTTACAAAAGGAATGCCAAAAGAGTCTCCCGGAAGGTTAGGATATTGGGTAGGATATAAAATCATAGAGTCTTATATGAATAATAATCGAGTTAGTTTAAGCGAGCTAATGAAGAATGATAATTCTCAAGAAATACTTTTACAATCAAAATATAAACCATAATATGAGTGATTCGAAATTAACATTTGATTTGGAACTAGATGAAAATAATGTTCCTAAAAAAATAACAATGAATTCATCAGACAAGCAGGCTGATAATGTNNATTTGAAATCTTTAATGATTGCTGGTTGGGATGAAACANCNAAAGAAACNTTAAGAGTAGATTTATGGACTAAAGATATGATGGTAAATGAAATGTTTATAATGTANCATCAAACNTTAATGTCTATGGCGAATACTTTGGAGAAATCTACTGGGCANGATAAACTTGCCGGAGCTTTAAAAGATTACTGTGAGTTCTTTGCAGAGCAAACAAAAATTATTGACTCAAACTAGGGTCAAATGATTGGTTGTATTTTTCTATAAAAGTTAAAATCTCNTTCATTCCNATTCTNTTNTNAGAAGAAGTGATNAATATATCTGGTAANAANTCCCAATTTTNAAGCATNTCTTGCTTGTATTGTTTNATNTTTTTTATTATTTGAGTTTGAGAGATCTTATCTGATTTTGTAAAAACCATNGCAAACGGAATTCCTTCCTTNCCNATTTTTTGCATAAAATCTAAATCAATATTTTGAGCTTTGTGCCTAATNTCAAGTAAAACAAATAAACAGATGAGATTNGATCGATTTANAAGATATTTGTTAATCATACTTTTAAATTNTTCTCTATTTGTTTTAGAAGTAGAAGCGTATCCATATCCAGGAAGNTCTACCAAAAACCAATTGTTATTNATTTTAAAATGATTGATTAATTGTGTNTTTCCAGGTTTNCCAGATGTTTTTGCTAGATTTTTTCTATCTACTAATGCGTTAATTAATGATGACTTCCCTACATTAGACCTACCGATAAAAGCATATTCTGGCAACAATTCTTTTGGGCATAATTTATAGTCCGTATTGCTTATTACAAATTCGGCACTTTTAATTTTCATCAGAATAAATATTAAAGATTATGATCTTTTAGCCATTTCAGAACAATCTGGCTAAATTTCTTTGGATGTTCCCACATTGCTGAATGNCCACATAGAGGTATCCAGTGNAGTTCAGATTTAGGAAGTAGTTTNTGAAANTCTTCTGCTACATGAGGAGGGGTAACAATATCTTNTTCTCCCCAGATTAAACANGTTTCAATGTTTAAGTTAGGTATGTCATTTGCCATATTATGTCTGATAGCAGACTTTGCATACCCTAATAATTTTAATGTGGATGTNCTTTTATTTGCAAGAGCATAAACNCTGTCTACAAGTTCGTCAGTTGCTACTTTNGGGTCATAAAACACTTCTTGTGTCTTTTNTCTAATGTATTCTTTGTCTCCCCTTCTAGGAAATGTNTTNCCTANTGAATTCTCAAAGAGTCCAGAGCTTCCTGTTAAGACCATTCCATCTACCATTTCCGGATGCTCTTTTGCAAAAATTAATGCGATATGACCTCCCATTGAATTNCCNACTAAAACAGCACTTTTAAGTCNTAAATGATTCATGAACTGGTANAGATAGTCACTTAGNTTTTTAACAGAAACTTTTAATATANTTCCTTCAAAAAGTTTCAAATCCAGNCCNTAAACATGATATTCTTCAGAAAAATAATCCACCATCTCTCCAAANTTATCTGCTCCNCCCATTAATCCGTGAAGNAAGATTATAGGTCGNCCTCCATCTCCTTTNTCAATCCACTTAAATTTTCCTGACTCTTTTATCATTAATATGAATGTTATAGATGCAAAAGTAACANTTTTATTTTAATCATTATNNGACTTTTTTNNTCCNTTTNTTTTTTCTAGAAAATGANTACATGTGGTAAAAGTTATTAACAAAGTGGTATNATGTGGTAAAATGTGGGNCAATTTTGTATCTTTACCCCAAATTATTTANAACANCAAAATGATGAATTTAATNGGNACATATGAATGTAAAACGGATGTAAAAGGTCGTTTTATGATGCCGTCATCATTAAAAAAGCAACTTAANTCNGTGGTCAATGAAGGTTTTGTGTTGAAAAGAAGTGTTTTTAATNATTGTTTAGAATTGTATCCTATGAAGGAGTGGGAAACTATGGTTTCTCAAGTAAATAGGTTGAATAGATTTGTGAAAAAGAACAATGATTTTATCAGGTCGTACATGTCAGGTTTAAAGATGTTAGAGATTGATTCTACNGGTAGAATATTAATACCAAAAGATTTAATCTCNTTTGCTGGAATATCAAAAAATCTTGTTCTAGCGTCCTCAGTAAATATGATAGAGATTTGGGATAAAGACAATTATGAGGAAGTGGTTAAAAAGTCTCTTGTAGATTTTGGNTCTTTAGCTGAAGAGGTTATGGGTAATCAATCTCATTNAGATGACATATCATAATNCTGTACTATTAAAAGAGTGTATAGAAGGATTNAAAATTAATCCGAATGGAATCTATNTAGATGTGACTTTTGGAGGGGGNGGTCATTCAAAAGAAATTTTAAAGAATTTAGATAAAGGGAGGCTGTATGCCTTTGATAGGGATTNTGATGCTCAGNAGAATGTNNNTTNAGATGAGAAATTTAAATTGATACATGCGAATTATAAAAACATAAAAAGGTTCATGAGGTTAGAAGGAGTTAGAAAGGTGNATGGAATATTAGCAGATTTAGGTGTTTCTTCCCATCAGTTTGATGTTGCTGAAAGAGGTTTTTCTTTTCGATTTGATGCGNANTTAGATATGAGAATGAACACTTCTTCNTCTTTAACCGCAAGNCANGTNATTAATAATTATTCAGAAGNAGAATTATCAGATATATTTTATCAATATGGAGAATTGAGACAATCTAGAAAGATTGCTGAATTAATAATAGANGGTAGAGNGNAAAAAAAGATACACACTACTAATGATTTAATCTCACTAGTAGAANATTTAGTTTCAGGGAAAAGAAAAAATCAATTTTTNNCACAGTTATTNCAGTCAATAAGAATAGAGGTAAATAATGAAATTGATTCATTAAAGAAGATGTTGTTAGATGGAGTTGATTTATTAGATAGTGGTGGAAGATTTGTTGTTATGTCCTATCATTCTCTTGAGGATAGGCTGGTTAAAAATCTTTTTAAAAGAGGTAGTTTCTCAGGAGAAATAAATAAAGATTTCTTTGGAAATACAATAAAAGAAGTGACAGAGGTAAATAGAAAGGTGATTGTTGCATGTAAAGAAGAACAGAATAGAAATAATAGATCTAGAAGCGCAAAATTAAGAATTGCTGAAAAAAATGGGAATAAAAAATAAATCTAAAATACTAAAAGTGAATTTCTTTGATAGAGGAGGGATATCAACCCATTTTCTATTTATTCTATTCTTTGTCTTTTTAATAGTTCTTCAGATAGGAGTTTCCTTTAAATGTGAAGATACATCTGTTAGAATTAGAAAATATGAGAAGCAAATTTTTGATTTAGGAATGAAATCTATGTCCTTAAAAACCAACATGATGGGATTGTATAAAAGGTCAGTAATAGAAAATAGAATAAAAGGATCTGGATTAAAAACTTCAGATAAGTTGCCGTATATAATTGAGAAAAATTAATGGGAGAAATAAAGTCAAATAGAAACTGGACCTTGATTATAACCTTTTTTCTTATGCTTATTTTATTTGTTTTTATCAGTTTTAGATTATTTGCAATTCAGTACTCAGACACCGATATTGTAAAAACCCATGATCCTACAGTAAGAGTTATAGACGCTCCAAGAGGAAATATCTTGTCTGAGGATGGCAGAATATTATCAGTAACAATGCCGGTATATGACGTGAGGTTAGATTTATTTACTATAGAAGAACAGTTATTTAATACCGAACTTAGAAACCTGTCTATTGAATTGAATAAGATGTTTAAAGATAAAACAGTTGAAGAATATGAAAATGAGTTAAGAGAAAATAAATCAAAACGATACTTCTTACTGAAAAGAAATGTGAGTTATGTTCAATTACAAGAGATGAAAAGTTTTCCAATATTTAATAAAGGTAAAAATAGAGGAGGTTTCATCCCGAAAATGAAAAGTACTAGAGATTATCCATTCGGATCTTTAGGAAAAGTAACGGTAGGAAAGGTTAATATAATAAGAACTGAGAATGGAAAAGATTCAATTGTACCTAAGAATGGTATCGAATTGGCTTTTAATGAGTTTTTACAAGGAATTCCAGGAAAAGAAATGACTCAAGAGATTTCTGGAAAAATTTTAATCCCAAAGAAGTCGGAACAAAATGTTTTACCTCAACCAGGTAGAGACGTGATAACAACAATCAATATTGAATTCCAGGATGCAGCAGAACTTGCTTTAAAAAAGAAATTAAATGAGATGAAGGCTTTGTGGGGATGTGTAGTTTTAATGGAGGTTGAAACCGGAGATATAAAAGCAATTGCAAATCTTCATAGAGGTAAGGATTCAACTTATTTTGATTCTAAAAATCATGCAATTGTCTCTGAAATAGCACCTGGATCAACATTTAAATTAGCTTCATATTTATCTATTCTAGAAGATGATATAATGGATATAACAGATTCTGTAGAAACTGGAAACGGAAGGGTTAAGTTTTACACAACAACTATTTCAGACACAAAAAGAGGTGGGTATGGNAAAATTACATTTGGAGAGTCATTTGTAGTTTCCTCTAATGTTGCAATATCAAAAGTGATAAATGATAGTTATAAAAATCATCCAGAAAAGTTTATATCTAATCTGGAAAAATTTAAATTAACAGAGCCTCTAAATTTACAATTACCATATAGGAGTGATATGATAATGAGAAAACCTGATGATAAGTTATGGTCAGGAACTAGTTTACCATCTATGTCTATTGGTTATGAAATGAGTATTTCTCCATTACAAATACTTACTTTCTACAATGCCTTTGCAAACAAGGGAAAGATGGTGATTCCAAGGATAGTGTCATCTATCAGAAGTGAAGGGAAAACAATAAATACATTTCCTGTAAATCTTGTAGATCAACCTATCTTCTCTGAGGAATCTGTAAACAAACTTCTTCCATATATGGAGGAAGTAGTTAGCAACCAGAGAACAAATTGGACAACAGATATTATCAATGGAACNGCAAAGAATATTTATACTGAAAAATATAAAATTGCTGGAAAAACAGGGACATGTAAAAACGAATATTGGAATTGGTCTAAAAAAACAAAATACAATAAGTCCTATACCTCTTCATTTGCTGGNTTCTTTCCAGCAGACAATCCAAAGTACTCTTGTATTGTTGTAATTAATGATTTTATTGATACAACAGATTTTAACCATTATGGAGGGGATGTTGCGGCTCCTGTATTTAGAGAGATTTCCGACAAGGTTTATGCATTCGACTCAGAGATGGAATATCTTTCAGATTCAAGTTCCAGGACGGAAAATATAATAGAGAAAGTGACTCTGAACAGATTAAGTGAAAAGGAGATTACTAATGAAGATAGAATCAGAAAAATAAGATTAGAATTAGAGAAAGGAATTATGCCAAACATCAAGGGACTAGAGTTGATGGAGGTGATATTTGTTTTTGAAAATTATGATTTACAAATTGAGTTTTCAGGAAGCGGTAAGGTTAGTTTTCAATCTCTAAAGAATGGAGTAGAAATTGGAGAAAATAAGATAATAAAAGTAAAGCTTACTTAATGAAACTAAGTGAATTATTATATGGTGTTTCTATAAAGAATGTGATTGGAGATATTCAATCTATAGAAGTTAATAAAGTAGAATTTGATTCGAGAAAGATACAAGAGTCGGATATGTTTATTGCAATAAAAGGAGTNACTGTTGATGGACATGATTTTGTGTTAAAATCTATAGATTTAGGAGCGAGAAGTGTAATTATTGAGGAGATTCCAGAAGATTTAAATCAGAATGTATGCTATGTTCACGTAGAAAACTCATCAATTGCAATGTCTGTTATAGCTTCAAATTATTATGATAATCCTTCAGAAAAAATAAAGTTAATAGGTGTTACAGGTACAAATGGTAAAACTACAATTGTAACTTTATTACATCAATTATTTTCAGNATTAGGATATGCAACAGGAATGTTGTCAACTATAGAAAATAAGATTGGAGCTTTGTCACTNAAAAGTACTNATACAACAGCTGACTCATTGCAAATAAACANGATGTTATCTAAGATGGTAGATGATGGTTGTGAATTCTGTTTTATGGAAGTTAGTTCTCATGCAATCCACCAAAATAGAATTTCAAATTTAAGTTTTGAGGGAGGTNTNTTCACAAATATTACNCATGAACATTTAGATTATCATAAAGATTTTAAAGAATACATTTCAGTAAANAAGAAGTTTTTTGATGGTTTNGATAANTCAGCTTTTGCTATTACAAACAANGANGATAAGAATGGTAGGATTATACTGTCTAATTCTAAAGCAAGNNAACTTACATATAGCTTAAAAACTATGTCAGATTATAAGTGTAGAGTTTTGGAAAGNAGGTTAGATGGTATGCTTCTTAATATTCAGAATGTTGAANTTTGGGTAAATATTATAGGGGAATTTAATGCGTATAATCTTTTAGCAATTTTNTCTACAGCAATAGAATTAGGATTAGATCAATCTGAAGTTTTAGAGAAGATAAGTGTNTTGTCTCCTGCAGAAGGNAGATTTCATACAGTCAGAAATTCCNAAAANATTACTGGTATTGTAGATTATATGCATACTNCTGACGCTTACNAGAACGTACTTTCCACNATAAATAATATCAGAAATAATAATGAGAAATTAATTATGGTTTTTGGATGTGGAGGNGATAGAGATGCAGGGAAAAGACCNCAAATGACTTCTATAGCTTGTAATATGTCCGACNTAGTAATTATCACAGCAGATAATCCAAGAACAGAAAATTTGGATTCTATNATAAAGGANATGACTTCTAAACTTGANCCTGTACAAAAGAAAAAGGTATTAGTTATTGCTGATAGAAGTCAGGCGATNAAAACTGCATGTANTCTAGCGAATGAAGGAGATATAATNTTGCTTGCAGGAAAAGGTCATGAAAAATATCANGATATAAACGGAACAAAACATCCATTTGATGATGTGAAAGAATTAATTGAATCNTTAAATATAAAAACAGAAAATGCTATATAATTTATTTGAATATCTAAACGAAACATATAATCTTCCAGGNGCGGGGGTGTTTCAATATATTTCGTTTCGTTCTGCAATGGCACTGATAACTTCTCTTATCGTTTCNTTGTTGTTTGGTGGTAAAATTATNAATCTGATACGTAANAAACAAATTGGAGAAGAAGTAAGAAACTTAGGTCTTCAAGGTGAAGAAGATAAAAAAGGAACTCCAACTATGGGAGGTTTAATTATTTTATCTGCAATAATTATTCCAACCTTNTTATTTGCACAACTTGATAATATTTATGTCATCATTCTTCTGATTTCTACAGTTTGGTTAGGATCAATAGGATTTTTAGATGACTANATCAAAGTTTATAAAAAAGANAAAGAAGGNCTAGCTGGTAGATTTAAAATTTTGGGACAAGTTGGTATAGGAATTATAGTTGCTTTNATAATGNTATTTCATCAAGATATTGTTGTTAAAGAGTNCTCNCAAATTAATACAGAAAGTGGAANTGAGATTGTAGATGAAATGTTGAAAAGCGCTAAAACAACTATTCCATTTATGAAAGATAATGAATTTGATTATCAGATTTTAACTGAATGGTTAGGAGAANAAGCNTCAGAATANTGGTGGATANTNTTTGTCTTGATAGTAGTTTTTGTAATTACNGCTGTTTCTAATGGAGCNAATCTTACGGATGGNGTAGATGGTTTGGCNACNGGNACNTCTGCNATTATTGGGGGTACATTAGCTGTATTTGCATATGTNTCAGGTAATGTTTTGGCAGCAGATTATTTAAATATNATGTACCTGCCAAATGTTGGNGAAATTGTAATCTTCATGTCTGCATTTGTTGGAGCTTGTGTNGGNTTTTTNTGGTATAACTCTTATCCNGCACANGTNTTTATGGGNGATACNGGTAGTTTNGCTTTAGGNGGAATAATTGCTGTAGTTGCTATTCTTATTCGNAAGGAGTTNCTTCTTCCAATTTTATGTGGAATATTTTTAATAGAAAACTTATCNGTTGTNTTACAAGTAGGNTGGTTTAAATATACTAAGAAAAAANATGGAGAAGGAAGAAGAATTTTTAGAATGTCTCCATTACATCATCATTATCAGAAATTAGGTTATCACGANAGTAAAATAGTTACACGATTTTGGATTGTAGGNATAATGTTAGCGGTACTAACAATTGTAACATTAAAATTAAGATAATGAAAAAGTTAGTAGTNCTTGGTGGAGGTGAAAGTGGTATAGGTGCTGCGCTATTAGCAAAGAACAATAATTATGATGTTTTTGTNTCNGATAAAGGAACAATTTCAGATAAAGAANTTCTTACAAATAATGATATTAAGTGGGAGGAAGGCTCTCATAGCATGGAAGAGATTTTATCTGCTACAGAAGTCGTTAAAAGCCCTGGTATTCCAGACACTATTCCTTTGGTTAGAGAACTAATCTCGGTAGGAATTCCAGTTATCTCTGAAGTAGAATTTGCTTACAGATATACAAATGCAAAAATAATAGCAATTACAGGCAGTAATGGAAAAACCACTACAACTCTATTAGTTGGTCATATCTTAAAAAATGCTGGATTTGATGTTTTAGTTGCTGGAAATATAGGAACAGGGTTTGCAAAATCTATTTCTGAGAGAGATTACGATTATATAGTATTGGAGTTAAGTAGCTTTCAATTAGACGGCATCTCAGCATTTACCGCAGATATAGCAATATTATTAAACATCACTCCAGATCATTTAGATAGATACGATAATAATTTTGACCATTATATACAATCCAAATTAAGGATTACACACAACCAAACATCTGATAATGTGTTGATATATAATTATGATGATGAAAATATACGAAACAAAATAAAAACAGAAGCAAAGAAGATCCCATTTAGTTTAATAGAGAAATTTGAAGAAGGGGCTTTTTATAATAACGAACAAATAAATATTAATATAAATAAAAATAAAATGACAATTCAAGAATTAGCTTTACAAGGAAAACATAATGTTTACAATTCTATGGCAGCAGCTGTAGCATCCAGGGTTTTAGAGGTGAAAGATTTTATTACAAGACAAAGTTTATTAGATTTTCAGAATGTTGAGCACAGATTAGAACATGTTATAAATGTGCATGGTATCGAATTTATAAACGATTCTAAAGCAACAAATATTAATTCAGTATGGTTTGCATTAGAGAGTATGCACAAAGATACAGTGTGGATCGTTGGTGGTGTAGATAAAGGAAACGATTACAAAGAATTGTTAAGTCTTGTAAAGAGTAAAGTAAAGGCTATTGTTTGTATTGGTGAAAATACTGAAAATATTCATAAAGTATTTGAAGGTCACGTTGATGAGATAGTAAATGCCAAATCTATGAATGAGGCAGTTGGATATTCATATCAACTAGCAAATAAAGGAGATGTAGTGCTATTGTCACCTGCTTGTGCAAGTTTTGATATGTTTACTAATTTTGAAAATAGAGGGTTGGAATTTAAAAAATCTGTTAGAAGTTTATAATCTATGTTTCCTTTTTCTAAAAATATAAAACTTGAAGGAGATAAAACCATTTGGACTGTTGTCTTTTTATTGTTAATTATCTCTGGTCTTGTTGTATATAGTGTTGAAGGATTATCTCCTACAAAATCACATGTCAGAAATATTTTACTAGGATTAATTATAATGTATGGAGTACATAAATTAAAATTTAAGTATTTTTCTAAATTGAGTGTTGTTGGACTTGTTGTAAGTATATTTTTATTAATATTTGTTTATTTTATTGGTCAAGAGATAAATGGAGCTAAACGGTGGATTTCATTAGGGAGTTTGTCTTTTCAGCCTTCAGATTTTGCCAAAATAATGTTACTTGTTTTTATGTCTCGACAGATTAGTAAGTATCGAGATCATTTAAATAATTTTAAAGATTTTAGTTGGTATGTTCTAGGTCCATTACTGCTTGTATGTGTTCTTATATTACCTTCTAATTTTTCTACTTCAGCTTTAGTGTTTATTAACGGTTTTGCTTTGTTGTTTTTTGCTAGAATAAGAATGAGATATATTCTTGGAATAATTAGTGTTGGTACTTTCTTATGTTTAATTATCTATTTTTCCGCAAAATATATTCCTCTCTTTCAGGAGGTTGTTCCAAGATCCACTACATGGGTTAGTAGAATAGATGGTTTTATTTCTCCTGACCAAAATCATGTTAAAGATGAAGGTCATCAGTTAAATGAATCAAAAATTGCGATAAAAAATGGAGGTCTATTTGGGAAAGGACCAGGAAAAGGTGTTCAAAGGCATTTCTTGTTTGCAGGATCTTCAGACTTTGTATACGCTCTTACAGTAGAACAGTATGGTATTATTATTGGTGGTATTTTCCCAATGTTTTTATACATCCTGTTTTTTTACCGTTCCATCATTATTTCTCAAAGAACTGAAAGTGTATTTGGATCTTTAATGGTTGCTTCATTGTCCTTTGCATTACTTTTTCAGGCTGGAGTAAATATGGCAGTAAATGTGGGACTTTTACCAGTTACAGGACAAACACTTCCTTTGATAAGTAAGGGAGGTACTTCCATAATTTTCACATGTATTGCTATTGGTATTATATTAAGTGTAAGTAGAGATGCAAATGATAGAGAATATGAAAAGGCTTAAGGTAATAATAAGTGGAGGAGGAACGGGAGGACATATCTTTCCGGCAGTTGCTATAGCTAAATCTTTAGAGAAAAAAGTAAAAGATATAGAACTTCTATTTGTTGGGGCAAAAGATAGAATGGAGATGCAAAAAGTGCCTGAAGTTGGTTACAAGATTAAAGGTTTATGGATTAGTGGATTCCAAAGAAGTTTTAGTAGAAGAAATTTATTATTTCCATTTAAATTGATAAGTAGTATAATTAAATCAAGAAGTATAATTAGAAAATTTCAACCAGATTTAGTGATTGGTACGGGAGGGTTTGCAAGTGGACCATTATTATATGTTTCATGTAAAAAAGGCATTCCTTCTGTGATTCAAGAGCAAAATTCATATCCAGGAATTACAAATAAATTATTATCAAAACATACTAATAGAGTTTGTGTAGCTTATGATAAGATGGAAAGATTTTTTCCTGCTGATAAAATTGTATATACCGGAAATCCTATAAGAGAATCGATATTAAACTTTAAAGATAAAAGGGAGGAAGGAAAAAAGTTTTTTAAGGTAGATAATGATAATATAACCGTATTAGTTGTTGGTGGAAGTTTGGGAGCCAGAACAATAAACGAGTCTATTGCTAAGAATCTCTCTGAATTTAAGAAAAATAAGTTAAACTTAATCTGGCAAACAGGTACTTCTTTTCATAATCATTCTAAAAAACTTGTAAATGAATTAAATGTAGAGGGAATAAATACTCATATATTTATAAAAGAAATGGACATGGCTTATGCAGCTGCAGATATTATTATATCCAGAGCAGGTGCAATTGCTATTTCAGAGCTTTGTTTTGTAGGAAAACCACTTATTCTTGTTCCTTCCCCAAATGTTGCAGAAGACCATCAAACACAAAATGCACAATCGTTAGTTAATAAGTGTTCTGCACTCATGGTAAAAGATATTGATAGTAGGCTTAAACTTGTAGTGGAGTTAGTTGCTCTTTGTACAAATAAGAGTTTACGGGAAGAGTTAAGTAGTAACATACAGAAATTAGCAGTAACAAATGCCGCAGACAGGATAGTGGATTTATCCTTAAAATTATTAAAGAAATGAATTTAGACCAATATAAAAACATCTATTTTGTTGGAATAGGGGGAATAGGCATGAGTGCGCTATCTCGTTATTTTAATAGAAAAGTTAATGTATTGGGTTATGATAAAGTTCAGTCTGACTTATGCTTACAATTAGAATCAGAGAATATAGATATTCATTATTCGGATTCTGAACAAAATATTCCTAATGAAATAAAAGAAAGTATAGAGGAAACTTTAGTAGTATATACTCCTGCAATCCCAGAGAAAAATAAAGAGCTGTCTTATTTCAGAAATAATGGATATGTGGTGGTGAAGAGATCTGAATTATTAGGAAAAATTACAGAAAATCATTTTACAATTGCTGTTGCGGGTACACACGGTAAGACTACCACTTCTACAATGCTTGCTCATATCCTACAACATTCGGAGGTAGATTGTACAGCATTTTTAGGGGGAATAAGTAGAAATTATAATTCCAATCTGATTTTAGGTACTGAAAAGAGTATTGTTGTCGTTGAAGCAGATGAATACGATAGATCATTTTTAACATTACATCCGGATATTGCTGTTATTACTTCTGTAGATGCTGATCATCTAGATATTTATAATACAAAAGAAAGTTTAGTAAATGCCTTTACTGATTTTACAAATAAGATAAAAAGTGGAGGTACTCTTTTTTTAGAAGAGAATATCGATACAACATTTATAAAAAGAGAGGATATCTCGATTTTACAATATAGTACTTCCAATACTTCACATTGTAGAGCTTTACATATTGTAAATGAGGACTATTTAATGAAATTCGATGTTCTGTTTAAAGAAGAATTATTGTCGAGTTTTAAACTTTGTATGGGAGGAGAGTATAATGTACGTAATGCATTAGTAGCTATTTCAGTATCAAAATTATTAGATATAGATAACGAAAGAATAATAAGTTCGATTAATACATTTAAAGGAATAAATAGAAGGTTCGAAACTCACATTTCATCTGAAAAATTAGTTTTTATTGACGATTATGCTCATCACCCAAAAGAAGTAACGGAAAGTATACTTGCTGTAAAAAAGATGTATCCGAACAGACATATTACTGTAATTTTTCAGCCTCATTTGTATAGTAGAACTAATGATTTTTCAGATGAATTTGCAAGAGCACTTTCCTTGTCGGATAGATTAATTATTCTAGAAATATATGCAGCGCGTGAAAGGAGTATAGAAGGAGTTTCTTCAGAAATGTTGTTGAATAAATGTACTGTTGCTGATAAAAGACTAAGTAAGTTATCAGCAGTTGTAGATGGTATAGTAGCTAAAGATATTGATATATTATTAACCTTAGGAGCAGGAGATATTAGTACGATTGTGAGTCCTATTAAATCTATATTTTCATGAAGAATGTCTTTAATTTTATTAGATTTATATTAGGTGTTATATTAATAATTCTAATGATTTACTTCTCTGTCGATAGAATGGGAAAGAAATACTGTAGTTTGTCAGAGATAAGTATAGAGTTAGATGAAAATGTATTTGTAACTAAGGAAGTAATTGTAGATTATTTATTTGAGAATTCACTACATCCAGATTCTGTCTTACTAAATGATGTTTCTTTTAAGGGTATAGAGGATCTATTGCTTGCTCACTCTTCTATTAAATCTGCAATGGTGTATTCTGATATGAATGGTAAGGTTTGTATAAAAGTGAAACAAAGGAAACCTATAGTAAGAATACAAAGTGAGAAGAATGGTTTTTATCTAGATGAGGATGGATTGCGAATGCCTTTGTCAGATGAATATACTGCTAGAATGCTTTTAGTTACTGGGGATGTAAATACAATCTCTTTAGAAGATGTTTTTTTTATAACAGATAAGATTTATAAAGATGAGTTTTTAAAAAAACAAATTGTACAGATAGATGTAAAGGAATCTGAAATGTTGATGTTAACTAGGTTGGGTGAGCAGTTGGAATTTGGACAAGTTAAGAATGTAAAGGAAAAGTTTGAGAAGTTAATGTTGTATTACGAGAAAGGTAATTCTCAGAATAAGGAATATAAAGTATTAAATCTGAAATATAAAAATCAAATAGTTTGCACTAAAAAATAATAATATGGAAAATAAAGAACAAATTAATGAAGCTGGTGTAGCAACAAAGTCAGAGATTGTTGTTGGCTTAGATATTGGAACAACAAAAATCACCGTACTTGTTGGAGAAAAAGACCAATATGGAAAGTTAGATATACTGGGAACTGGAAAAGCTGTCTCCAATGGAGTGATGAGAGGTGTAGTTGCAAATATTGACAAAACAGTTTCATCAATAAAGATTGCGGTAGAGCAAGCAGAAATGGAGTCTGGAATAGAAATTGATGAGGTTTATGTTGGTATTGCTGGACAACATATTAAAAGTTTACAACATAGAGGAGAGATGGTAAGAGATGAAATAACGGAAGAGATATGTAAGGAAGACTTGGAGAAGTTAAAAGATAATATGTTTAAGCTTGTTACTATACCTGGAGAAGAGGTAATACATGTCATACCTCAAGAATATACGGTGGATGGAGAAGATTGTATTCAGGATCCAAAAGGGATGGCTGGAGTTAAGATAGAGGCTAATTTTCATATTATAACCGCTAAGGTTGCTGCAGTAAATAATATTTTGAGGTGTGTGAAAAAAGCGGGATTAACTCCTAAGAATTTGATTTTAGAACCTTTTGCTTCAGCAGTTGCTGTATTAGATGCAGATGAAAGACAAGAGGGTGTCTGTTTGGTTGATATAGGTGGTGGAACAACTGATGTAGCTATATTTTTAGATGGAATCATTAGACATACAGCTGTTATTCCATTCGGAGGAAATGTTATCACAAAAGATATAAAACAAGGTATTCAGATTTTAGAAAAACAAGCGGAGATGTTAAAGATTAAGTTTGGTTCTGCTATGTCTTCTTCAACAAAGGATAACGTAATAGTTTCTATTCCAGGTTTAAGAGGGAAGGATCCGAAAGAGGTTTCAGTTAGGAACTTATCGGCAGTTATTGAATCCAGAATGAAAGAAATAATTGACTTGGTCAATTATCAGATTAAGTCTTCTGGTTATCAGGATAAACTTATGACAGGAATTGTTATAACTGGAGGAGGTTCTCAACTCAGACATTTACCACAATTAGTTTCGTATATTACGGGAAAGGAGGTAAGATTAGGTCTTCCGAATGAACATCTTGGAAAAGACTCAAAATCACTTATAAAAAGTCCAATTTATTCTACTGGTGTAGGATTGGTTCAAAAAGGATTTGAAGAGGTGGTTTGGAAAGAAGTGCCAATACAGGAAGAAGTTGAGGATAAACTAGAAACTCCTATTAAAGAAGAGCCTTCTGCAGTAGGGATAGGAGGAAAGTTAAAAGAAATGTTGGAGAAATTTTTCTCTGAAGAAATAGAATAAAATAAATAATAATTAACTAAATCAAAAAATTATGAGCGAAAACGAAAACATAATTGATTTTAATCTCCCAAAAAATCAATCTTCCGTAATAAAAGTTATCGGAATTGGTGGTGGAGGTGGAAATGCAATTAACTACATGTATGAAAATGGAATAAAGGGAGTTGATTTTGCAGTTTGCAATACAGATACTCAAGCCTTAGAATCAAGTCCAATTCCTGTAAAGATTCAATTAGGAGAAAGTTTAACTAATGGATTAGGTGCTGGTTCAAATCCTGAGGTAGGAAAAGAAGCTGCAATCGAAAGTATTGATAGAATAAATGAGTTGTTAGATTCAAACACTAACATGTTATTTATAACTGCTGGAATGGGAGGTGGTACTGGTACCGGAGCGGCTCCTATAATTGCAAAGGCAGCTATGGATAAAGGAATTTTGACTGTTGGTGTTGTAACCATGCCATTTGAAACAGAAGGAGGAAGAAGACATGAACATGCAAAATTAGGATTAGAGGAGTTGAGAGAGAATGTGGATACTCTACTTGTTATTAATAATCAGAAGCTTTTGGAAGTGCATGGAGATTTAAAATTGAGACAGGCATTTAGTAAAGCAAATGAGGTGTTGAACACTGCTACTAAGGGTATTGCTGAAGTAATTACACAACATCTTACAGTAAATATTGATTTAAGTGATGCTAGACTAGTACTACAGAATAGCGGAACTGCAATTATGGGACAAGCAGAAGCAGAGGGTGAGAACAGAGCGGTTGAAGCTGTAAAAAATGCTTTAGATTCTCCGTTATTAAATGATAATGATATATACGGATCTAAACATGTATTGTTAAAAATTGTAACGGGTGATTCTGAAGAAGATGAAATATCAATGAATGAGTTAAAATTGATTACAGATACTATACAGAAAGAGGCTGGACATAATGTAAATATTATAAATGGAGTAGGTACTGACTCGGATTTAGGGTCCAAGCTTTCGGTAACAGTTATAGCTACAGGATTTGACATTAAAGAAGAAGAAGTTGAGGTTGTAGTTGGTATAGGAGAAGATGAAACATTAGATTCAATTAGTAATGTAAAGAAATCTAAGAACCCAACTCCGAAAGCAATTACAGAAGATTTTTCTCAGCAATCCATGTTTGATTTTGAGAATAGTTACCAAGTAAATTTCTCTGATAGTGAGGAGGGAACACATGACGATGAGGAGGAAATTCATTCTAAAGATACAGAAGAAGAGATAATGAATTCTAATATGTCGGAAGAAGTGAATACTGAAAATAAATTAGTACTTACTCTAGATGATGACTTAGAGGAGGAGGAAGAAGAATTTGTTGTTTCAGAATTAGTGTTAGAGGAACAAGATAGTTCAGAGGAAGAGGATTTTACTTTTAATTTAGAAGAAGTACAAGAAACAACAACAGTAGAAGATTCAGTAGTTAGAGATAGACTGAAAATTAATATTCAAGAAATAGAAGAGAATGAAATTGCTTCTAGAAAGAGAGAGGATAAATTAAAAAGTATTTCTAACATTTTAAGAACTCCTTCAGGATTAACTAACCTTATTGAGGAACCTGCATTTAAGAGAAACGGAATAGATTTGGAGGATGTTCCTCATTCTTCAGAATCGGAGATTTCAAGCACAACATTATCTTTGGGAGAGGATAATGTTGTACAATTGAAACAAAATAATTCGTTTTTACATGATAATGTTGATTAAATAACAACAATCGCTCACTTTAAAATCCCAAATTTAAATTTGGGATTTTTTATTTTTACTAGTTAAAACTGAAGATACTATGCAATGCAGGAATGGCTGAATACTTGAGTTTATTTTAAATTTTTATGATATAATGTAAAAATCCCCACCAAATTGGTAGGGATTTCATTTAATATTTATTGTATTAGAATTACATCATCCCTGGCATTCCTCCGCCTGGCATTTGTGGCATAGTAGGATTTTCTTCAGGAATATCTGAAATTACACATTCAGTAGTTAGTAACATTCCCGAAACAGAAGATGCATGTTGTAGTGCAACTCTTACTACTTTTGCAGGATCAATAATTCCGGCTTTCATCATGTTTTCAAACTCTTCTGTTTTAGCATTAAATCCGAAATCATTCTTACCGTCTTTCACTTTACTTACGACAACACTTCCTTCCATTCCAGCATTTATGACGATTTGTCTTAGAGGCTCTTCAATTGCTCTTTCAATAATATTTATTCCGGTTTGTTCATCATCATTTTCTCCAGAAATTTTTTCTAGTTTTTTAGCTGCTCGTACAATTGCAACTCCCCCACCAGCAACAATTCCCTCTTCTACCGCAGCTCTAGTAGCAGCAAGTGCGTCATCTACTCTGTCCTTCTTTTCCTTCATTTCCATTTCAGATGCTGCTCCTACATACAATACCGCAACTCCACCAGCTAGTTTAGCTAATCTTTCTTGAAGTTTTTCTCTATCATAATCAGAAGTTGTGCTATCTATTTGAGCTTTTATCTGATTCACTCTAGCTTTTATAGAATCCGAATCACCTTCTCCATTTATAATAGTAGTATTGTCTTTATCTGTTACAATCTTTTCACAGCTACCTAACATATCTAATGTTGCTGTTTCTAGAGAAAATCCTCTTTCTTCGGAAATTACTGTTCCGTTTGTAAGAATAGCAATGTCTTCTAACATTGCTTTTCTTCTATCTCCAAATCCAGGAGCTTTTACTGCAGAAACTTTAAGAGATCCTCTTATCTTATTTACTACAAGTGTTGAAAGAGCTTCTCCATCTACATCTTCAGCAATAATCATTAAAGGTCTCCCTGCTTTTGCCGTTTGTTCTAAAATAGGAAGTAAATCCTTCATTATAGAAATCTTCTTATCAAAAATTAAGATGTAAGGATTGTCTAATTCTGTCTCCATTTTGTCTGCGTCTGTAATAAAATAAGGAGATAAATATCCTCTGTCAAACTGCATTCCTTCTACTACTTCTACAGTAGTTTCAGTTCCTTTTGCTTCCTCTACAGTAATAACCCCTTCTGTTTTTACTTTTTCCATTGCTTCCGCAATTAAACTACCAATTATATTATCATTATTAGCGGAAATAGTAGCAACTTGATTAATCATATCGTAACTATTACCCACTGTTTTAGACTGTTGTTGTATATCTTTAATTATAATTTCAACTGCTTTATCGATACCTCTCTTTAAATCCATTGGATTAGCTCCTGCAGCTACATTTTTTAGTCCTGCTGTAATAATTGCTTGTGCTAATACTGTAGCTGTTGTAGTTCCATCACCTGCAATATCTGCAGTTTTAGATGCAACTTCTTTTACCATCTGAGCTCCCATGTTTTCCAAAGCATCTTCTAATTCAATTTCTTTTGCTACCGACACCCCATCTTTTGTAATAGAAGGGCCTCCAAATTTCTTTTCTATAACTACATTTCTTCCCTTAGGACCTAATGTAACTTTTACAGCATCAGCTAAAGCGTCTACTCCTTTCTTTAATGAGTCTCTAGCGTCTGTATCAAATGTTATGTTTTTTGCCATTGTATTATATTTTAGTTATGAAATAATTGCGAATATGTCTGATTCTTTCATGATAATATATTCTTCTCCATCATGTTTTAATTCTGTTCCTGCGTACTTTCCATAAAGTACCACATCTCCTTTTTTTACTGTTGTAGGATTATCTTTAGTTCCTTTTCCAACAGAAATTACAGTTCCTTTTTGTGGTTTTTCTTGTGCATTATCTGGTATAATTATTCCAGATGCAGTTGTAGTTTCTGCTTCAGATACTTTTATAAGTACTCTATCAGCTAGAGGTGTGATGTTTGATCTCATTTGTTTATTTTTATTTTATATTTATATTTCGAATTAAGTATAGTTCAACTATTATGCCAAATCAAAAGACGGAAATTTTTTCTGAAAATATGTCAGTTGTTATTATAATGAATCGGAAGAACCTAATGGTTCAGTAGAAAAATCTTCAGTCGTAAAAGTAGATTCAGTATTATCACCTTTTGTAGTTTGTAAGTTGTCTTCTGGTCTTTCTATAGCAAAATTAGATACAAGTATCAGTCCAATTAACGAAATTGCTAATGTCCAAGTAGCTTTTTCTAAGAAATCATTAGTTTTTTTCACCCCCATCATTTGACTAGCTCCACCACCAAAAGAAGAAGATAAGCCACCTCCTTTCGGGTTCTGAATTAGGATAATTAATACTAGTAATATAGAACAAATAATAATTAGTGTTGCGAATAATGCGTACATTGTTTATTTATTTTTTAAGTCGTTTATCAAATTAATTTGGTCGGCAAAGAAACTACTTTTTTTCGGATATTTCAAACTTAATTTTTTATAAGCTTCAATTGCTTTCTCAAAATGTTGTTGTTCCAGATAAACTCTGGCTAAAGTTTCTGTTACTAACTCGTTATTTTCAACTAATGAAGTTTTTGCCGTTTCGGTTGGAGAAAAGAATTTGTTTTTCTCTGGTTTTATATTAGGATTACTTTCAATAAATGAATTAATCAAATCATATTCTTTTGTTTTCTTTTCCGATCTATCTATCTTTTTCACTTTTGTAAGAGATAACCACTGAGCAAAGGAATATTCTTCTGTTTCCTCAAACTTTAAAGGTTTTCCAATTTTAAGATCTGTTTCTACATCATTAAATTCTGGGGTGTCTTCTACATGTATAATTTCCATTTCTGCTTCTTCCTCTACAGACAATGATTTTTTCTCTAAGTTCTGAGTAATTAACTTAAAAAGATGTTTCCTTTCTAAAGAATACAAAGCGGCTTGTTTTAATTTTCTGTTGTACCTAACACTTTCTGTGTTTAATAATCCTTTTGCTAAAAGTATATGAGAAATAGAAAAGAAAGGAAATTTTTTAATTATATTTTCTAAAAATAAATTATCCTCCTTATTTATTGTTTCAGGATTCGAAATAAGAGATATTATTCTTTCTTTTTGCATTACCAATTCACCACGGATTTATTAAATACATCTTCTACAATTTCATCACATATCTGTTCCATGTAAATATCTTCTACAGAACTTAGATCTTCCTCTGCAGGAAAATCTTTATAACGGCTAAAGCTAGAGTTAAAACTTAGCTTTTCGTCAAATTTATTGATAAAAGACACCTCTATTTTTATGGTTAATCTGTTTTGTCTAGCAGTTTCATTTGCTTTAATTGCGATTGGTTTTATTGTATAAGATGTGATATTTCCTTCAAAAGACAGATCTCCATCCATATCCATTTGTTGTAAATTTGTTTGCGTAGAAAAATAATCCTTTAGTTTTTCAGTAAAAGAGTTACTTAATGATGCATTTACAGTATTAGCTTTATTCTGAAAATATTTCACAGAGTATGTTTTAACATTAGGAGATATAGAGGCACCTGTGAAAGAATAGAATCCGCAAGATGAAAGCAAAAATAAACTAAGTATAGATAGACTCTTTTTCATTATAACTTAAATTCTTTTATTTTTCTGTATAAGGTTCTTTCAGAAATTCCTAATTCCTCAGCTGCCAATTTTCTTTTACCCTTGTGTTTCTCCAGAGACTTCTTTATCAGATTTTTTTCTTGATTTGCTAGTGTAAAGCTTTCCTGAACTATTTCTGTTTCGACTTCTTCTTTAGATAACAAAGTAATTTCGTTTTCATTTACATCATTAAAGATTTCTTTGTTGAATTCAGAAGATCCATCATTGTTCATTAAATCAAAAGTGATTTTTTTAAGTTCGGTTAGATCTCTTTTCATATCAAATAAAACCTTATATAAAATTTCTCTTTCAGATAAATCTGCTTTTGTTTTATCTTCAAACAGAATAGGAGTATTGTTTACATTTTTATTTTCTGGAAGAGCATTTACAATAACAGATTCTGTAATATTTCTTTCTTTTTCTATTACAGAAAGTTGTGCTACAAAATTTCTTAACTGACGAATATTTCCTGGCCAATTATAATCCACCAGTACATTCATTGCTGGATCATCTAATCTAATGGATGGAGTGTTATATTTATCTGCAAAATCGGAAGCAAATTTTCTGATTAAGAGAGGGATGTCTTCTTTTCTGTCTCTCAACGCAGGTATGAAGATGCTAATAGTATTTAATCTGTAATACAAATCTTCTCTAAATTTCCCTTCTTTTATGGCATTCGGTATGTTTACATTTGTAGCTGCTATTACTCTTACATCTGTTTTAATTGCTTTTGATGATCCAACTTTGATAAACTCCCCAGTTTCCAAAACTCTCAGTAATCTTACTTGAGTAGACATAGGTAGCTCAGCTACTTCATCCAGAAATATTGTTCCTCCATCTGCCACTTCAAAATATCCTTTTCTACTGTCGTGTGCTCCAGTAAAAGATCCCTTTTCATGACCAAAAAGTTCACTATCAATAGTTCCTTCAGGTATGGCTCCACAATTTACAGCAATGTAATTATTGTGTTTTCTGCTACTATTCTGATGAATAATCTTAGGAATATTCTCTTTTCCGGTTCCACTTTCTCCAGAAACAAAAACAGAAATGTCTGTTGGGGATACTTGTAGTGCAATGTCAATAGCTCTATCTAATAAAGAGCTATTTCCAATTATTCCAAACCTTTGTTTGACTTGTTGTTTATTCATCTTATATTACTTTTCCTAATAAAGTTGCTGAAGTACAGTCTTCAATCTTTACCATTACTAAATCCCCTTTTTTATAATTTTCTTTAGGAAACACTACTGTGGAATTATGAGTAGTTCTTCCATAAAGTTGTTGTTTAGATTTTTTGGAAGTTCCTTCAATTAATACCTCATATGTATTCCCAACTTTTTGTTGGTTTCTTAATAAAGAATGACTCATCTGTTTGTCTATTATTTCAGTAAGTCTTCTTTGTTTTGTTTCCTCCAGAATATCATCTTCCATTCTGGCTGCAGGAGTGTTTGGCCTTTCAGAATATTTAAACATATATCCATACTCATATTTTACATAATCCATTAAAGAAAGAGTTTCTTTATGATCCTCTTCTGTTTCCGTGCAAAACCCTGTAATCATGTCCATGGAAATAGCACAATCTGGTATAATTTTTTTTATGATGTCTATTAATTTTAAATATTTTTCTCTGTCATATCCTCTGTTCATTAACTCTAATACTCTACTACTACCAGACTGAACGGGTAGATGAATGTATTTACAAATGTTATTATATTTTGCCATTGTTTTTATTACCTCTGTAGTCATATCTTGAGGGTTTGAAGTAGAAAAACGAATTCTCAAATCGGGGCAATTAATGGATACTTTTTCTAATAATTTTGCAAAATCTACACTTGTTTCTTGTGCTTGTTTTGAAGCTTTTTTGAAATCTTTTTTTGCTCCTCCTCCATACCATAAGTATGAATCGACATTTTGTCCAAGTAAGGTAACTTCTTTATATCCATCCTTTACCAACTGAACGCATTCAGTTACAATACTTTCAGGATTTCTACTTCTCTCTCTCCCTCTAGTAAATGGAACAACACAGAATGTACACATATTATCGCATCCTCTTGTGATAGAAACAAATGCAGTCACTCCATTCCCACCTAATCTAACAGGACTAATGTCTGCATAGGTTTCTTCTTTTGATAAAATAACATTCACCGCTTTTTTTCCATCATCAACTTCTCGTATTAAATTTGGTAAATCTCTATATGCGTCTGGACCAATTACAAGATCAACTAGTTTTTCTTCTTCTAAAAATTTTCCTTTTAATCTTTCAGCCATACATCCTAATACACCGACAATCATCCTAGAGTTACCCTCTTTCTTTATGGAATTGTAAAACTCTAATCTTTTTCTTACGGTTTGTTCCGCTTTCTCACGTATAGAGCATGTATTTACAAAAACTAGGTCTGCTTCATTTATAATTTGTGTGGTAGAAAACCCTTCTTTTGTTAAGATAGAAGCGACAATTTCAGAGTCTGAGAAATTCATTTGACATCCGTAACTTTCAATATACATTTTTCTTCCTCCTTTAGTATTGTTAGGAATGTTCAAGCTTTGTCCTTGCTTGTTTTCATCTATCTTTTTACTCATTAGTTGATCTATATTCATCTGAATTCATATGTTTAACATCTGCAAAACTATAAAAATCCTGATAATCTATGACAATATGTCACCTATAAATTTTCTTATATTATTTATAATATAGTAAATCTGACAATAAAAATAGATTTGGCAGATTCAAAAATTCTTTATTTTCTTTGCAAAACATTTAATTTAAAATGAAATATAATCTATGGCAAAGAATTTAGTTATTGTAGAGTCACCAGCAAAAGCAAAAACAATTGAAGGGTATTTAGGAAAAGATTTCTTAGTAAAATCGAGTATAGGACACATTAGAGATCTACCTAAAAAAGGAGGAATGGGTATTGACATAGAAAATGGATTTTCTCCTAAATATGAGGTTTCAGACGATAAAAAACATGTAGTAGCAGAGCTGAGAAAGAATGTAAAAGCAGCAGACACAGTATGGCTCGCGACGGATGAGGACCGTGAAGGAGAAGCTATTGCGTGGCATCTACAAGAAGTATTGGATTTGAAAAATAAGGATACCAAACGAATTGTTTTTCATGAAATCACTAAAAAAGCAATCACTAATGCAGTTAAAAATTCTAGAGATATTGACGAAAATCTAGTTAATGCTCAACAAGCCAGAAGAGTTTTAGATAGGTTAGTAGGTTTTGAATTGTCTCCTGTTTTGTGGAGAAAGGTAAAACAAGGACTCTCTGCAGGTAGGGTACAGTCGGTGGCGGTGAGATTAATTGTGGAAAGAGAAAAAGAAATTGAGTCTTTTAATTCAGTTTCTTCATATAGAGTNTCTGCTNTATTTACAAATTCAGAAGGNNAGTCTTTTAAGGNAGAGATTCCTAAGCGATTTGAGAATANNGATGGTGCCGAGAAATTTCTAAATAAATGTATTTCAGCNGAGTNTAAAATATCTGATTTAGAGAAAAANCCAGCAAAGAAATCTCCTTCAGCACCTTTTACAACNTCTACTTTACAGCAAGAAGCTTCTAGGAAATTNGGATATTCTGTNGCTCAAACTATGAATGTGGCTCAAAGGTTGTATGANTCTGGNAAGATTACATACATGAGAACAGATAGNGTGAATTTATCAAATGATGCTTTAGAGTCNTCNAAAAATGANATTATNAANTCNTATGGNGANGNATATTCTTTTAANAGAAGTTTTTCNACAAAAGCAAAAGGAGCNCAGGAGGCACATGAGGCTATCCGTCCAACAGACATGAGTAAACANANNGTTGATGGAGAAANTTCNCATCAGANACTNTATGAGTTAATTTGGAAAAGAACAATTGCATCTCAAATGTCNGACGCATTATTNGAAAGAACAATTGCAAAAATAGANGTTTCNACTNCNGAANANCAGTTTNCAGCAAAAGGTGAGATGATAAAGTTTGATGGTTTNATGANGGTGTATATGGAAGGNAAAGATGATGAAACTGAAGAACAAAANGGAATGTTNCCATTNCTAAATNTGAATGATAATTTAGGGTTNAATNAAATNACNGCTGTNGAGAGGTTNTCNAANCATCCTGCTAGATATGCAGAGGCAAGTNTAGTAAAAAAATTAGAAGATTTAGGAATAGGACGTCCTTCAACTTANGCTTCTATTATNACTACAATCCAGAAGAGAGGTTATGTAGTAAAAGAAAGTAGAGAAGGAGTGAAAAGAGAATATCANTATCTAGAATTGAAAGANGGAGAACTGAAGAAAGAAATAAAAACTGAAAATACTGGAGNNGAGAAAAATAAAATGTTTCCTACAGATATTGGAGTTGTCGTAAATGAGTTTTTAGTTAGTCATTTTGATAATGTNTTAGATTATGGATTTACNGCAGGAGTTGAAAAAGAATTTGATGAAGTTGCAGAAGGTAAAAAGAANTGGAATGACATGATNCAGAANTTTTATGGAGATTTTCATCTAAAGGTAGAAGATGTTATNGGTACAGCAGAAAAAGCTCTAGGAGAAAGAAATTTGGGGNTTGANCCNANNTCTGGTAAAAATNTATATGTTCGAATTGGTCCGTTTGGNCCAATGGNNCAACTAGGAGAGAANCAAGAAGATGAAAATGCTCCAAAGCCAAAATTTGCTAGTTTATTAAAAGANCAATCTATACAAACCATAACTATNGAAGAAGCTTTAGATTTATTTAAATTACCNAGAANTGTTGGAGAATTTGAAGGTGAANAGGTAGTTGCTTCTGTAGGTAGGTTTGGCCCTTATCTAAGATATNAAGGAAAGTTTACTTCTATCAAAAAAGATGATGGTGANGATCCTTTAACTATAGAAATAGATAGAGCTATTGANCTGATTAAGATAAAGATTCAAGCAGATAAAGATAGGTTAATTCTGAATTTTGATGGAGATCCNTTNGTTCAGGTNTTGAATGGTAGATATGGTCCATTTATTCAGGTNTCTCCNNCNAAAGGAAAAANGATAAACGTAAAGATTCCAAAGGATATAGANCCNAAAGAATTGACCAGAGAGAAATGTTTAGAATTGATGGAAAATCAACCAAAATCAAATTTTAAACGAAAGAAAAAATAAATAAATGGANATTTCTTCTAATTTTATNCCNTTAAATCCAGGACTTTATTCTGTAAAAGANAGATGGAATCCTTCTCAGGTAGGATTNCANATTGATTCTCATACACANGAATCTTTCCCTAATGTAGATTATNCAGANATAGCAATTTTTAATATTCCAGAATATGAAGGAACTGANAACATTCCTTCTTCTNAAGATTGTAAGGTTAGAGATTCATTTTATAGATTGTATTTTGANAATTTACCAAAAGTTNCGGATTTAGGTACTTTANGATTAATGGATTCTAGAAAAGAATCATTTGACTTNATTACAGAGGTTTGTACTGATTTGATAGATAAAGGAATNATACCNNTAATTATAGGAGGAGGGCAAGATATNTCTTATGCNATTTATAAATCCTATGTAAANCTNGAAAAAACGATAACTTTTTGCTCGGTAGATTCTACTTTTAATATAGGNTTGAAAGANGATAAGTTAAAANCTAGTTCTTTTTTAAGTAAAATGATNTCTNACAAGCCAAATCACTTNTTTAACTNTGTNAATATAGGATATCAAANTTTCTTTGTTAAACCAGAGGAGGTTCATCTTTTGGAGGNTTTAAATTTTGAAANCAATAGNTTAGGACAGGTAAAGAGTAATATGCANAAGATAGAACCTATNTTGAGNAACACTGATTTTTTAAGCTTTGACATGTCATCTGTTANAAGTTCCTCATTTATNTCAAANATATANGTTACTCCAAATGGTTTTGATGGGGANGAATCATGTANAATTGCTAGNTATGCGGGAATTAGCGATAANATNACTTCCTTTGGAATATTTGAATATAATCAAGAATTAGATAAATTNAANCAGGGTTCTCAACTTATATCTCAGATGATGTGGTATTTTATTGANGGNGTAAAGTCAAGAAAATATGAATTGAATCCNAACATAGATAATTGTGTNAAATATACAGTAGCATTTGANGATGAACAGACCAAAATAGANTTTTTTAAAAGTCAAACTAGTGGTAGNTGGTGGATGGGAGTTCCCTTTAAAAATCCTAAAACTGATAGTTTNGACAACTATTTTGTNGCATGTTCTTATGANGATTATCAACAGGCAAATAAGGGAGAGATTCCAACAAGATGGNTAAAAACATACAATCGTTTTTTGTAGATTTTGATNNTGANCNNCTANGAAAAAAATGTGATTTCTTCTATTTTCTCCTAATNTAAAAAAAAANACNTATATTAGCAACCGAAAAAAAAGGTTGAAATATCAATTATAATATGAAAAAAACCATACTCTTTATATCTTTATTGACCTTATGTTTTGGGGTTTCTAAAGCTCAACAAGTTCCACAATTTAGTCAAAACATGTTCAATAAACTAGCAAATAATCCAGGTTCTGCTGGTAGTTCTGATGCTATAAATGCGACTGTTTTGCACCGTTCTCAATGGATGGGTTTTGATGGATCTCCAACTACTTTCAATATAGCTATTGACGCTCCATTTGACATGTTGCATGGCGGACTTGGGTTAAATGTTGTTTCTGATGCAATTGGAGAGTATCAGAATTTAGGATTGCAGTTGTCTTATGCTTTTAGAACAGATTTAGGATCTGGTCAACTTGGTGTTGGTGCTTCTGCAGGTATGTTTCAAAGTGGTTTGAACGGAGGGAATCTAAATCCTGCTGATCCAGGAGATGGATCTATTCCAACTGGAGAAGTGAGTGGTTCGGCTATGGACTATGGGGTGGGTATCTATTATAATACTCAGGATGTATATTTCGGTCTTTCTTCTTTACATATTACAGAACCGTCTATTGAAAAAGATGATGGTGATATTGTAGAATTATCACGTCATTATTTTTTATTAGCTGGATATTATCATGAGATAAATCCTACATTATCTTTAAACCCGTCTATTTATTTAAAATCAGATGGTTCAACATCTCAATTGGATGTCAATGCTAATCTTTTATACAATAATAGGATATGGGGAGGCGTTAGTTACAGGTTGGATGAAGGATTGGTTTTACTAACGGGTATGAATGTAAATAACGATTTAAGATTTGGACTTGCATATGATGTAGTTCTGAATAAGATACAAAATAACAGTATTGAGTTTATGTTAGGTTACAGCTTTAAGGTTGATTACGATAGACCAGTAAAAAGTTATAAAAATCCAAGATACTTATAAAATTAAAAACCTTTCACTTAGGTGAAATTAAATAAAATGAATATGAAAAAAATATTATTTTTAAGTTTAGTAGTTACTTTTTTGTTAAGTGGTTGTGCTGGTTCCGGAAACGGAGAATTAATTGGTGGAACTGAAAGATCAGTTTGGAACCCTACAGATCCTTATGGGATGGTATTTATTCCACAGGGAAGTTTTATAATGGGCCCTTCAGATCAGGATGTCCCTTTTGCAAATGTTTCAACTAATCAAAGGGTTTCAGTTGGAGCTTTTTATATGGATGAAACTGAAATTACAAATAACGAGTATCGTCAGTTTGAAAGATGGGTTGTAGATTCGATGATCAGAACAGAAATGAAGTTATTTAAAAATCGTAGGGGAGATACATTATTAAGTAACAGAGTTGTAAATGGAGATACCTTAAGAGTGATTGACTGGTCTGTTAGATTAAATGAAAATGATGAGGAATATAAGTTTTTATACGACTCAATGTTTGTTAAAACTTATGTTGATGGAGCTCCAATAAAAGAAGAAGATAACTTTATATATAGATATGAAGAGTTAAATATTAGATCTCTTTCTCAATCTAACCAAAATGACGAGGAAGCAATTGATGATATGGATGGTTCTACCTATAGGGATAATTTTGCTATACAAAGGGAGGTGAAGATATACCCATCCACATTAGACTATCAGTCTGATTATGTATATGCAAATAATGAAACAGATGCTACTTTTAATTATGAACACGTAGCTCATGATGATTACCCTGTTGTTGGAATTACCTGGGAGCAAGCAAATGCTTTTTGTCATTGGAGAACTCATATTATGAATTCATACCTTAGATCTCATAACGAACCATTGTTACCAGACTTTAGACTTCCTACAGAAACCGAATGGGAGTATGCTGCAAGAGGAGGTTTGGATGTTTCCCCATATCCATGGGGAGGTCCATATACAAGAAATATGAAAGGATGTTTCTTGGCAAATTTTAAACCATTAAGAGGAAATTATGTTGCGGATGGAGGTTTAAAAGCTATTAAAGTAAAGCAATATAACCCTAACAACTATGGTTTATATGATATGGCTGGTAACGTTGCAGAATGGACGTCTACTGTATTTGATGAAACATCAACTTCATATTCTCATGATATGAATTCTGATAACTCTTATATGTCTACAGACTCTGATGAAGATGTATTAAAGAGAAAAGTTATTAGAGGTGGGTCTTGGAAAGATATTTCATATTTCATCCAAAATTCTACTCGAACTTATGAATATGATGACGTTTCGACTTCTTATATAGGATTCAGATGTGTGATGGATTTCTTAGGAAGAGATAAGAAAGATTTTCAATAAAAATTTAATTAATAAAAACTAAACAAAAAACAAATGGGATTAGAAAATATTACAGAAGCAAAATGGTACAAGGCTATGATGCCAAAACTTTATGGATGGGGTGCAGCCTTAGTAATTTTAGGAGCTTTATTTAAGATTGAACATTTTCCTGGAGCTTCAATAATGCTTATTATAGGATTAAGCACTGAAGCAATTATTTTCTTTTTCTCGGCTTTTGAAAAAACTCATGTTGATTATGAATGGGATAGGGTATATCCTATTTTAGGACATGATCATATGACTGATCCTGCAAATATGACTCCTGCTCAACAATTAGATGACGCTCTAGAAAAAGCAAAAATTGATAATGAACTTGTAGAAAGTTTAAATGAAGGATTAAGAGCTTTTGGAGAAGCTTCTACTCAATTAAATGAAACAATCTCTGCAGCTTCAGGAATATCTGAATATAACAATCAGATTCAGGAAGGAGTGAAGAATATGAATGCATTAAATTCATTATACGAATTGCAATTACAAGCTTCTAATCAACAGATGGAGGCAACAACTATCTTCTTACAGAATTTACAATCTTCTGTTGAAGATTCTAAGAAATTCCAAGAACAGGTTTCTCAACTTGCGGTTAACTTAGAACAAATGAATAAAGTATATGGAAATATGCTTACCGCAATGAATCCTAACAAATAATCATTTATTTACTAACTAAAAATATAGAAAAATATGGCAAGTGGTAAATTGTCACCAAGACAAAAAATGATTAATATGATGTATTTAGTGCTTACAGCACTACTTGCATTAAATGTATCTAAAGAGGTGTTAAATTCTTTCTTTGAAGTTAATTTAGGTATTGTTAAAACTACTGAGGGTATACATAAAAAAAATATCGACACCTATGCTGGTTTCGAGGCTGCTAGCAATCAGGAAAAGGTAAAAAATTACAAGAATCTAGCGAATCGGGTAAAACCAATATCTTCTGAATTGGTAGAGAAGATACAAAAAATGAAGTATAGTCTTGTATTAAAGACAGATGGAGAAGTTTTTTTAGGTCAACACAAAGATTCACTAGGAGAAGAAATTAAAGATAATATTTTTGATGTTGAGTATGATTCATTAGTTTATACTGATAAAATAAAGAAAATTGCATACTTAGGAAGGAAAGATGCAAGACAAACTTCAGGAGAACTTTTTAATCCAGAAAACAAACCGAATTTAACTAGAATAGATGGAATTGGTGAGGCTACACATCTTAAGAATAAAATAGAGGAGTTTAGACAGCTATTATTATCTATTCTAAAAACAGCTGAAGACTCTAGTTGGATTGCTGCTGGTTCTTCAGATAAGTTAATTAGGGATATAAATAAAAACCTTAAAATAAAAGATGATAATGCTTATGGTGAGAAAGGAAATGAAGTAACTTGGGAAAAATACAACTTTTATGATATGCCTGCTGTAGGAGCTTTAACTTTACTTTCAAAATGGCAAGCGGATGTTAAAAATATGGAAGCGGAAGTCATTTCTTTTTTAGCAAAAAACATTGATGCTAATTCATTGAAGTTTACATCTGCTATGGCTACTACAATTCCTTCCTCTAATTTTGTTTTAGTTGGAGATGAATTTAAATCTAAAATATTTTTAACAGCTTTTGATGAAACAGCTAATCCAGAAATATTAATTGGAGATTATGATTCTTTACCAGATGGAACGTATCAGTTTAAAGGTGATCCAGAGGTTGTTCCTGTAGTTAATGGACAAGGTCAATATACTGTAAAAGGAACTAGAGTTGGTCCTCAAAATTACAAAGGGTTAATTAAGATTTTACAAGATGATGGAGATCAATATTATCCATTTAATGGAGAATATATAGTAGCTAATAAATCTTGGGCAGTATCGCCTACACAAATGAATGTTCTATACGCAAATGATATTGAAAACCCTATAAAGGTATCCGTTGCTGGTTATCAACCACAGGATATAAAAGTATCAATTAAATCTTCTGATGGTAGTTTACAAACTGTAAATAAAAAGAAAGGAGAATACATTGTAAAACCTTTACAGTCTAGAGTTGGAAAAGAGGTGGAAATTTCTGTATCAGTTATAAATAGAGAAGGTCGAACACAATCTATAGGTAAGTCTGTTTTTAGAGTTAAAAATGTACCTGGACAGACGATTAACGCAAGATATTCTTCTGGACAATATGGAAAAAACAAAGTTCTTGCAAACTCATTCTCGAGTAAGATTAAAGACTTTGATTTTCCTATTAAATTTTCAGTGTCAGAGTTTACTGTTGTGTGCATTGGATCCAAGAGAGTGGAGAAAAAAGTGAAAGGTTACAAATTATCTGAAGCCGCCAAAGTAGAAATTAATAAATTAGAAAAAGGTCAAACTGTATTATTTAAAGATTTTGTTGTAAGACAAAAAGGAGTTCCTTCCTATTTAGATAGACCTAAAGATATGTTTGAATTAATAATTGAATAAAATTATAATTATGAAAAAAATAAATAAATTAACTTGGATATTGATGTTGTGTCCTTTTTTATCTGTTTCGCAGGTATTAGAACCTTTACAGGATCAACCTGATGACATTATCAATGGTGCATATAAAAAAGAGCATAATCAACAAAAAGAAGAAGCCTATGCTTACCCAGTAATTAATGAGAAAGATATTGTTTGGTCAAGAACTATTTGGAGAGAGATTGACTTAAGACAAAAAATTAATCATCATTTTTATTTTCCTGCAATTACAGATAGAAGTCATTTAAACGTAGAAAAAATGAGTTTAATTGATGTAATTATGGAGGCTATTCAGAGTGATATGAGTTATAGAGTTTTTAAGGCAGAACAGAATGCTAAAGCTGGTAATGAGTTTAAATATGGGGAACTTACAATGCAGGAGAAAATGGCTCTAGGAAAGAATGCTGATTTAATTGAAACTAGATTAGATGAATACGGAGATCCTGTTTTTGATGAAGCTGGTAATGTACTTTACGATACTATTAAAGGGAAAGAATTTGACAGAACTAATGTGAAGAAATGGAAAGTAAAAGAAGAGTGGTTCTTTGATAAACATAGATCCAAGATGTCTACAAGAATTATAGGTCTGTGTCCTGTTATGGAAATTCCTGATGAGGATTATAGAGAGGAAGATATGTTTTGGATTTATTTTCCAGATTACAGAAGTTTATTAGTACAAACTAAAGTAGCAAATTTCACAAAGAATAATGCACAACAAAGGTCCTATTTAGGAATATTTGAAAAGCGAATGTTTGGTAGTAGAATTCTTCAAGAATCGAATATTATGAATAGATCCGTTACTGATTATATGATAGGGTTAGATGCACTATTAGAATCTGAAAGAATAAAGGAAGAGATATTTAATATAGAACACGATATGTGGGAGTATTAATCCTAATATAAAGTAGTATAGAAAACCCCATTTAAATGGGGTTTTTACTTTAATAATAATTAAATAAAATTATGGATAAGGAATTAAGTTTAGAAAAATTGTTCTCGGACATTATATTGTTTTTTATCAGAAATAAATTAATGATTATATCAATTACTTTATCAGGTGTTATTTCAGTAATTTTATTTCAGAAACTGAAACCTGCATATTTTCAGACAACAGCAATTGCCACCTCTGGTGTAGCGGCTTACGAACGGTTTGAAGATGAGGATATTCTAAATCAAAGAACGGCTATTAACATTATTAACACTCTTCAAGTAGATGTAAGGAAAGAAGATTATGAAGCACTTTCATCAAAGTTGAAAATAACTCTTGAGGAAGCGTCTCAAATTAAGTATATTGAAGCTGAACAGATATTTAGAGAAGATCATGATGATAAGAAACATAATACACCTAAGTTTTCGATTAGTTTATTAGTAAGAAATAATTCGCTCATTACAACCATACAAGATGGTATTATTAGTTATTTTAATGACAATGATTACATAAAAAATTATAAAAAGATTTATAATTTAACTAATGATGAGATAATAAAGTCTATTGATAATGAAATCTCTGAATTACGATTATTAAGGAATAATTCAAATTCAGCTATAGATTTTAGCACTAATACTATTTTATCTTCTAGAGATGAAATGGATATTCAGAATCAGATAATTGATTTAAAGCATAAAAGATCAATAATAATAACCAACAATAAAATGCTCAGCCCTATTGCTTTTGTCGAAAATTTCACTCAAACTACAATAGAGGAGAGAGAAGTAGTTGTATGGGGAACAGCAATTGGATTTTTGTCTTTTATATTATCGATTATTATATCAATAGTAAGAGAAGTAAAACAAAAAGCACTTAAACAAGTAGATTAAATGAAAGTAGGAGTTATTGGTTCGGGATATGTGGGACTAGTTGCAGCAGCATGTTTCGCAGAAATGGGAAATAAAGTTATCTGTGTAGATGTCGACAAGAAAAAGATTGCAAATCTTAAAAAAGGTGTTGTTCCTATATATGAACCAGGTATTGAGCCTTTAGTATTGGATAATCAGAAGAAAGGAACATTGTTTTTCACAACAGATATAAGAGATGCATTAGATGAAGCTAATATTGTTTTTATTGCTGTTGGAACTCCTATGGGTGATGACGGATCTGCAGATTTAAAATTTGTATTAAAAGTAGCAGAAGATATTGGAAACAATATGTCTCACCATATGATTGTTGTAGATAAAAGTACAGTTCCTGTAGGTACTGCTGATTTAGTGAAGGAAAGAATTCAAGAGACTTTAAACCGTAATAACAGTCAGTTAACTTTTGATGTTGTATCAAACCCTGAGTTCTTGAAAGAAGGAGCTGCAATAGATGATTTTATGAGACCAGATAGAGTAGTGGTAGGAGCGGATAATAATGCATCTATGATAGTTATGAAAGAGTTATATGCTCCTTTCACTTTTAATCATGATAGGTTTATTGGTATGGATATACGATCTGCAGAAATGACTAAATATGCTGCGAATGCAATGTTGGCAACAAAAATATCATTTATTAATGAAATGGCAAATATCTGTGAACATGTTGGTGCTGATATTAATCAAGTAAGAATTGGTATAGGTTCCGATAAAAGAATAGGATATCAATTTATATATCCAGGTTGTGGTTATGGAGGTAGTTGCTTCCCAAAAGATGTAAAAGCACTTATTAATATCGCACATAATAGTGGATACACCGCTCAACTTATTTCTTCTGTTGAAAAAGTGAATAACCATCAAAAGAATATATTATTTAAGAAGGTTGTTCAGAAATTTGGTAATGACTTAAAGGGAAAGAGGTTTGCAATTTGGGGACTGTCGTTTAAACCAGGAACAGATGACATGAGAGAAGCTCCTTCTATTAACTTGATTAATTCCATTGTAGAAAATGGAGGAGAGGTTTATGCATATGATCCTAAGGCCAGTGAACAAGCAAGATACTATTTAAAAGATATTGATGTAAATTATTGTTCAGATAAATACTCTGCTCTTAAAAATGCGGATGCTGTAATATTAGTTACAGAGTGGAAAGAATTTAGGTCTCCAGACTTTAATAAGATGAGTGATTTAATGAGCCAGCAAGTATTTATTGATGGAAGAAATCAATTTTCAAAAGATCAAATTGAAAGTAAGGGGTTTGAGTATTTTCAAATTGGTGTAAAATAATATCATGAAATTCCGAAAAGCACTTAAGTCTAATTCGGTAAAGGATTTTTCAAGTTTATTTTTTTCAAATATTTTACAAAAAGTATTTGGTTTAGTCAGAGAACCTATTGTGGCGTTCTTTTTTGGATCTTCATTATTATATGCAAACTATCTTTTATTGCGTACTATAGCGGATTTCTTTTCACAATTTACAGTAGGAAATGCTTTAAAGGCAAATTTACTGCCAAAATTTACTAAAGTGTATGAGAAGTATAAAGATGTATCCTTTGGAAAAGTATTATCTTTTTCTAAAAGGACAATGCTTCTATTGTTTGTCTTAAGTCAGATAGTGCAGTTTGCTATAATCTGGTATTTAGATAGTGATTATACTCTTTTACTCGTGATAATTTCAGTGTTGTTAAGTATAAGTATATGTTTTAATTTTTTAAATTCAATTTATCTGACAATAATGCAAGCAGAAGCAAAATTCGTTTCTTATTCTATCGCAACAACACTTAATTCTTTTTTAGTAGCAGTTTTTATATATCCTTTAACCTTTTTATTTAATGTATTTGGATTAGTAATAAGCAGACTAATTGGTATTCTTTCTTTAACAGTGGCATATGTAGTTCCAATGAATAAGAAGAAAGATGGTTTTGATGTTCCAATTTCTAGTAGAGATCTGAATGTTTCAACTTTAATCTTAGGAAATTTTGCAAATATTATTATTATCTCTTCTCGTTTAGTTTCGGGTTCTGACGGTGGTATTTCTATTACATACTATACTTATTCTGTTTTTATTTTAAATGCATTATTAACTGCAGTAGTAGGTAATATTAGTACTCTTCTTTTAAGAAAAGTTTCCATAAACAAGAATAGCATGTTTATGTTGTATTCTTTATTAACTTCTTTAGTTGTCGGATTTGGATTAGTTCTTGGTTTAGAATTTTATGGATACGAATTGATAAAACTCATCTACATGAGAGGAGAGTTTAATTTAGAAGATGTGAAGAATACTACTATGTTTATTCAGAATTTAAGTTATGCTTTTGTGTTAATCTTTATTGCTACTAATTTATTTCAGCCATTCTTCTCATTACCAATTGATTCTAGTAGAAAAGTGAGAAGGAATATATCGATAATATTTGTAGTAACTCTTTTACTAGGATTTATTTTTTCATTAGGTTCAGATATTTCTGTAGAAAAGGAGTCTATTATAATGATTTATTCATCATCAATTATAAGTGTTTTATTGTCATCTTATTCTTATCTTTATTATTTAAAACAGAGCAAATAAGTGGAGTTAACAGCATATATAATATTAATATGTCTTTCTGCTTTTACAATCTTAACTGAAAGTAGATATTTTTATAGATGGGTGTTTATCCCTTCCACAATTGCTTTTTTATATATAGTTAGATTTGAAGGTTTTGATACTGATATTGCAGATTATGCTAGACAAATGCATGCTACAGGAATGGATTTTTACTATTTACGAGAGTTTGTATTTTGGTTTGGAAGTAGATGTGTTTATTACATTTTTCAAGATGATTTAATTTCTTTTATTTTTATGGATATTATTTGGATCATTGTAATGGTTAGAGTAGGAAACAGACTTTCTTCATATAATAAAGAAAAATTAAATAATGCTTTATTATTAGTATTAGTTACTTCATTTCCATTTGTATTTGGATATGAGAATATTTATCGTCAATTTTATGCAACAGTGTTTGCATTATTGTCCTATTCCTTAATTGATAAAAAATATTATTCATCCTTATTTATTCTTATTTTATCCTTTTTTATGCATAATATAGTTGCACTATTATTACCTTTATTCTTCGTGAAAAAATTTTATAAGTTTAATTTTTCTGACAGAATACAAATTTCATTAATTGTTTCTTTGATATTTGTTGCTAGTTTAAGCCTTTTGGTAAAATTAAAATCATCTGAAAAAACAGGATTAGATATGGGAATGTTCTATCTTCTTATTTTTGTTATTTTACTAATAACAGGTCTTCTTGTGTTCCGAAAAAATATCTATGAACTATTTGATAAAATTCCTTCTTTATTTTTTATTGTTATATTAATGATTGGATTAGTTTCGTTAAATATAGATATGGTTGCTGAGAGGATAGGAATGATGTTTATTTGTTTCCTTACTTATGATTTATATAGATATACTTCTGAGATAGAAAGCAGAAGTTTGCGATCTTTAACTAGACTTACAATAATGTTGTTATTTACCTTACCAACTTTATTTTTTGAAAGTTCAAAACAATTTTTAATGTAACATGGAATTAATAACATTCATAATACTTTTATTTATTGGAATAATTACAATTGTTTCAGAGAATAGATATTATTTATGGGGAATGTATTTGCCAATTCTTTGTTTGTTTATAATTGTTGTCAGAATGTCAGGTCTTGATACAGACATGATTACTTATGCTAAGGAAATGACGTCTACAGGATATGATTTCTATTATCTCCGTGAAATAGTATTTTGGTATAGTCTCAGGTTTTTTCATCAAATATTCAATAATGAGATCATTGTTTTTCTATTTATGGATATTATTTGGATTGCGATATTATATAAAACATCAGTGAATTTATCCAAAACATCTTCTATAAAAAATAATTTATCATTAGGTTTGATAGTTATTTTATCTACAAGCTTCCCACTTTTCTTTGGTTATCAGAATATTTATAGGCAACTTTTTGCAACAATAGTTTCTTTATACTCCTACTCAATAATAAATAGTAGTTACAAAAAGTCTATTTTTTATTTTTGTGTTTCAGTGTTTATCCATAACATCTCTTTAGTTTTAATACCAATTTTTTTCGTCAATAAATTATTGAAGTTAAATATATACTTTAGGGTATTCCTTTCACTTATTGTATCTGTTGCATTTATTATGCTTTTTAGTTATGCTTCTCAGTTTAAATCAGCAAAGTCAACAGGTGTTGATATGAGTTTAATTTACTTGATTATGTTTGTTTCGTTTCTGATATTATATTTAATAAAATTTAAATTTAGAATTTTAGATTTATTTAGAAAAACTCCATCATTAATGATTGTGATAATTCTAATGATTGGTCTTTTTTCATTAAGATTTGATATGATTTCAGAAAGATTAGGGATGATGTTTTTAGTATTTTTTATATTTGATTTATACAAGTATTCTAATACAATTATAAAATATAGTAATCGAATGATTTTTCGATTATTTTTACTTTTAATTTTTAGCGTTCCTGTTTTGTTGTTTAATAGTTCAAGATTATTTTTAATATAGATGTTGATAGTTTGTAATGGAATATTTAAATCAGGTTCTACTTGGTTGCACGCAATAGTGTTAGAGATTTTAAAGATTAAAGGAGTCAGAGTTTCTCAGGTTAATAAAAAATATACTAATAATCTGAATTCTCCTACTCCAATTGTAGAAAGTAAGTTTAAAGAATTTCTAAGAAATGAAGATTACAAAAACAGAATATTTGTAAATAAATCTCACTTCTATCAATTAGATACACTTAGTAGAAATTATCCAGAATCTGTAGTATTTATTTTTTCTGAAAGAAGTCTTAAAGACTCCATTGTTTCCCATTATTTTCATATAAATAAGAAATATAATTATAGATTTAGTTTTAATTTATATTATTGGACTATAGGTAGGTTAAAGGCTTATGAAATCGTAAGGTTTACTAAATTGTATAGAAACTATTTTAATGATGATAATTTCATTCTTTTTTCATGTCTAAAAAATGATTTTAGTTCTACTGTACAAAAAATTGCAAATCTAATTGGAGTTGACTCTTTATCTACAGAAGAGATAAGTAATTTACGAGAAAAAACCTCATTAAATAATATGAGGGATGGAATATTAAAAGGAGATTCTAATTATTATTCTACAATAACTAAAGGAAGAGAATCTCTAATTAGAACAGGGAAAGAGGGAGAATATTTAAAATTCTTTTCTTATGATAAGATTCAGGATGCCAATAAAATTGAAAATTTTAATACTTCTTATTGTTTTAAGATTTTATATTATTTTACATTTACATTAAGAAGGAAATTGTTTCGAATAGAATGAAGTTAGAATGGAGAAAATATAATGGGGCATTAATCCCTTTAACACCTCCTCATATAGAGGTGGATGCTTCTGATATTACTAAGAAATTGGTTGGCCAAAAGGCTTTCTTTGCTCGTTGGACTTCAGATTTTGATTCAAAACAGGAGAGTGAATTCTGGTACGTTATTTGCGATCAAAAGATGCAGTTTGAGGATTATAGTAGAAACACAAGAAGTAAGATTAAAAGAGCGAATAAGAGACTTTATGTAAAACAACTTTCGAAAGAATATATTCTTAATAATGCATACGAAATTTACACGAAGGCATTTAGTAGGTATGAAGCTACAGCATCTCCAGAAAGTAAAAATTTTTTTAAAAATACATTGCTAAAATTAGAAGGAGACTGGCATTTTTGGGGTGTTTTTTTAAAAGAGAATGATAAGTTAGTTGGCTATAGTCAAAATAAAATCATTAAAGATTATTGTGATTATTCTACTATTAAATTTGACCCGGAATTTTTGAAACTTTACTCAAGTTATATTTTGTATTTTGAAATGAATCAATATTATTTAAATCAAAATTCGTTTAGGTATGTTAATATTGGAGCCAGAAGTTTATTACATAAAACAAATACTCAAGAATATTTAATTGAGAAATTTAATTTCAGAAAGGCTTATTGTGTTCTTCATTTAGAGTACAGGTCGCTTCTAAAGATCATAGTAAGAATTCTTTATAGGTTTAAACCTATTTTTAAATTCTTCAAATGGAACTTTATTATAAATAAGATATATGGATTGTTGTTACATGAAGAGATTAAAAGGACTTTTTCCTTTAACTTAATGGAAAAGATTCAACCAATTATTATTATAGGTGCCGCCCGTTCAGGTACTCATTTAATTGCTTCTATAATAAAGAAGAATATTGATTGTATTTATTTAAATGAGATAAATGATTTATGGAAGAAACAATATCCATTTTTAGATATTGATGAAATTGAAGAGGATAAAGTAACTCCAAGAAAAATAAATAAGGTTAGACAAGATTTTATAAAATTACTTCAATATAGAACCCACTCTCCCTTTTTATTAGAAAAAACAGCCTCCAATTGTTTAAGATTAGATTTGGTGCAGAAAGTATTTCCAAATGCAAAGTTCATACATATTTTAAGAGATGGTAGAGATGTAGCTGTTTCTACTAGAAAAAAATATTTTGGTGATATTAGAAAAATATCAAGTCAGGACAATGTAAAAATTCCTTCTAAAAATAGATTTCTAAATTTCTTTCAAGAAATAAATCATAAAATTAGAAATGGATTAACTCTATTGATGTTGATTTCAAACTCATTTAGATATTTACGAATGAGTTTGGTTATGTTGGGTCTCAGAAAAAGAGATTTTTGGGGTCCTAGATTTAAGGGGTATAGAAAATTGTATAAAAGCAAGTCATTAATTGAAGTAGCTGCAGAACAGTGGAGATATAGTGTAATATCAATACTAGATTTTATTGAGAAGAATCCAAATAAAGAATTTTTTACACTTAGGTATGAAGATTTAATCAAAGATCCTGACAAGGAAATCTCAAAAACAATTAATTTTGTATTAGATACAAAGATGATTGATATGAAGATTAATCATGATATAAAAACTACAGGATTTAGAAAGTGGAATGAGGTCTTATATGAGAAAGAGGTTCAGATTATAGAGAAAAGGATTTCTAATTTATTAACAGATTTAAATTATGAATAGATTAGTTTCTATTATTACTCCTTCTTATAACTCTTCAAAATTCATTGAAGAGTGCATTAATTCAGTTATTTCTCAGACGTATTTAGATTGGGAGATGGTTATTGTTGATGATTGCTCTATAGACAATACTAGGGATTTAATCACTAAATTTGCAAAAGAAAATGATAGAATAAAACCAGTTTTTCTTAAGGAGAATGTAGGAGCTGCGGAAGCTAGAAATATTGCGATAAAGAAATCAAAAGGAAAGTATATTGCTTTTTTAGATTCAGATGATCTTTGGAAGAAATATAAGTTAGAAAAGCAAATTAGTTTTATGAAAGAAAGGAATATCGCATTCTCTTTTACTTCTTATCAACCAATGTCTGAAAATGGAGTTGAAAAATCTACGGTAATCAAAGTTCCATCTCAAATAGATTACCATTCGTATTTAAAAAATACAATAATTGGTTGTTTAACTGTTGTAATAGATAGAGAAAAAACAGGAAATTTTGAAATGCCAAATATTCGTTCTTCTCATGATATGGCTCTGTGGCTTTTAATTATGAAAAGAGGGTTCTTTGCTTATGGATTAGATGAAAACCTCGCTTATTATAGAATTGTTTCTAATTCAAATACATCAAAAAAATGGAAGGCGGCAAAGGAGGTTTGGGATTTGTATAGAAAAGTTGAAAAATTAAACATAGTATATAGTACAGTATGTTTTGTTGGATACGTTTATAATGCTATTAAAAAACGAATATAATGATAAAAAGAACTTTTGATTTTTGTTCCTCATTAATTGGTTTGTTAGTTTTATCGCCTTTGTTAATATTGTTTTCCATTGCAATAAAGATAAGTTCATCTGGTCCAGTTTTCTTCTTGCAAAAAAGAGTAGGGAAGGATGGGAAGTTATTTACATTAATTAAGTTCAGATCTATGATTGTAGAGCATGATAATATTAGTACAGCAACTGCTCGTGGTGATGCTAGAATCACAAAGATTGGAGAATTTTTAAGAAAATATAAGTTNGATGANTTNCCGGAATTATGGAATGTTNTTAAGGGAGAAATGAGTTTAGTAGGCCCAAGGCCTGATGTNCCTGGATATGCAGATAAATTAGTAGGTANNGATAGAGATNTCCTTAANCTCAGACCTGGTATTACAGGTGCNGCTAGNNTAAAATATGNAAATGAAGANGAGATTTTAGCNTCTCAGGAGAATCCTCAAAAATACAATGATGAGGTNATTTTTCCNGATAAAGTAAAAGTGAATTTAGATTATTATGAAAATCAATCCTTTTGGTTNGACATTAAAATTATCTTTGCAACNATATTNAGAACATCCTATTAAATGGAAAACAAAAAAATATGGCTTTCNTCTCCTCATATGGGGGATANTGAATTTAAATATGTTACAGANGCATTTGATTTAAATTGGATTGCTCCTGTTGGTCCTCATCTAAACGATTTTGAAAAAAATCTTTCAAAAATATCTGAAGGAAAACATATTGNAGCTTTAGGNTCAGGAACTTNCNCTATTCATCTAGCTCTGATATTACTTGGTGTAGAATNTGGTGATGAAGTAATTTGTTCTACATTTACTTTTTCAGCTTCTGCAAATCCNATAGTATATCANGGAGCAANNCCTATTTTTGTNGATTCAGAATTAGATACTTGGAATATGTGTCCAGATTCTTTGAGGATTNCACTAAANGAAAGAGTGAANCTTGGNAAAAAACCAAAAGCAATNATTGTAGTTCATTTATATGGTATGCCNGCTAAAATGAATGAAATTATTAGCATTGCTAATGAGTATNATATTCCTATTATTGAGGATGCAGCTGAAGGTTTAGGGTCAACATATTTTAANAAGCCATTAGGNTCATTAACTGAGTTTGGGATATATTCTTTTAATGGAAATAAAATTATNACTACTTCTGGAGGAGGNGCTTTAATTTCTTCTGATGAAGANTCNATAAAAAAGGCAAAGTTTTTAGCTACACAAGCCAGAGATAANGCTCCTCATTACGAACATTCTCATATTGGTTTTAACTANAGATTGAGTAATGTTTCGGCAGCTATTGGTTTAGGACAGTTNGAGGTTTTACANGAAAGAGTAGAAAGAAGAAGGNNNATATTTGAATATTATAAAAANGAGNTATCAGATATTAAAGNAATTTCTTTTGTAGAAGAACNNGATGGTTTNTATTCNAATAGATGGTTAACAACAGTACTTATTTCNGAAGATTCAAAAGTGAGTAGNGAGGATTTAAGAANACATTTAGAGTCAGATAATATAGAGTCCCGACCTCTNTGGAAACCAATGCATTTACAGCCAATNTTTTCTTCTTGCGATTTCTATGGNTCTGATAATNCAGAATTTCTTTTTAAATATGGTTTGTGTTTGCCTTCAGGNTCAAATATGANAAATGAGGATTTAAATAGAATTGTTACTAAAATAAANGAAGCTTTTGAAAACTAAACTTTTAACATTAAACAGATTTTATAAACAGATAATTACATTGTNNTTTGATGTAGTTATTTTAGTGTTTTCCTTATGGNTTTCNTTTGCTTTNAGATTTGGAGAGNTATGGAATCCCTATATNGANGAAAATTATTGGTTATTTATTCTGGTNCCAATTGTANCTNCTCCANTATTTGTGAAGTTAGGNTTATATCGTTCAGTATTACAATATATTGGAATAAAGGTTATCACNACNTCATTTAAAGCAATCACTATTGCATGTTTTGCAATTACNTTTTTTATGTANTTCTTTCAGGAAGATGATTTNCCAAGATCTATTATGCCTATCTTTTGGTTNGTNTCTAATACTTNTATTATTACNTCACGTTTTCTNNTGAAGGGNATGATNTATTCATGGGATACTAGAGTTAATGAAAGGAAACAAACTATCGTATATGGAGCNGGTNGTGCAGGAGTGCAATTAGTTGAAAGTTTAAAAAAGAGTATTGATTATGCTCCCGTNGCATTTATTGATGATGAAAAGCAAAAACAGGGTACTATTATTAATTTTNTTCAGATATTTTCATTTGAAAANTTAGANTATTTAATANATAAACATGATGCTAAATTAATTTTATTAGCGATTCCATCTGCATCTCAGAATAGAAGGAAGGAAATTATNAAAAAGTTATCNAAGTTTCCAATTGAAGTAAAAGTATTACCATCANTAGATAACATTGTTAATGGTGANGTTACAATTGATAGTATAAAACATGTGGATGTAGAAGATATTTTAGGAAGANATCCAGTAAAACCTCAAGAAAAGTTACTTAANCAAAATATAAAAGGAAAAAANATACTTGTTACNGGTGCCGGAGGAAGTATTGGGTCNGAACTGTGTAGACAAATTNTAGAACTTAGNCCTAAGANATTAATATTGTTTGAAAACTCAGAGTTTAATTTATATTCTNTTCATCAAGAATTATTAAGCANNAAGAAACGTNCTGAAATNATTCCAAAGTTAGCNACAGTTACAAATTTACATCAGATAAATAAAGTGATATCTGAAAATNAGATTAATACAATATTTCATGCTGCTGCTTATAAACATGTACCTATGGTAGAAATGAATNTNTCAGAAGGTGTTTANAATAATGTTATAGGAACNTATAATGTTGCAAAAGCTGCGAAAGANAATAATGTNGANAANATGTTNTTGATTAGTACCGATAAAGCAGTAAGGCCTACTAATGTTATGGGAGCTTCAAAAAGATTTTCAGAACTTATTCTTCAAGCATTTGCAGAGGAAAAAACTTCTACATTTTTCTCTATGGTCAGATTTGGAAATGTTCTAGATTCAGCTGGTTCAGTAGTTCCTCTCTTTAGAGAACAGATCAAAAATGGTGGGCCTGTAACTGTTACTCACAGAAATATAACAAGATATTTTATGTCTATACCAGAAGCAGTCCAATTAGTATTACAAGCAGGTGCAATGGCAAAAGGTGGGGATGTTTTTGTGTTGGACATGGGAGAGCCTATTAAGATATTAGATTTAGCATACCGAATGATTCACTTAAGTGGCTTAAAACCTATAGATACATCTAATCCGGATGGTGATATAAAAGTAAAGTTTACAGGATTAAGACCAGGAGAGAAATTATATGAAGAGTTGTTAATTGGTGATGATGTAATTCAATCTGAACATCCAAGAATAATGCAGGCTAGAGAAGAAAAATTATCCTTAGAAACTGTTGAGACAAAAGTTAAAGAAATTTCAGAATTTAGAAAAGAACAGAACGATATATCAATAAAAGAGATTCTTCTTAAAAATGTAAATGGATATAAATTACAAGATTCATGAGAATAGGCATTATAGGAACAAGAGGTATACCTAATTATTACGGAGGGTTTGAACAATTTGCGCAATATTTATCTGAATATCTTGCACGTAAGAATCATGAAGTTTTTGTATATAATTCTCATAATCATCCTTATCAAGAATCTGAATGGAATGGAGTAAAAATAATTCATTGTAAAGATCCTGAACATATTATTGGTCCAGCTGGTCAGTTTATTTATGATTTAAATTGTATATTAGATTCTCGGAAAAGAAATTTTGATATTATTTTACAATTAGGTTATGCTAGTAGCGCATTGTGGAGTCCTCTCATACCGAATGAGACAATTGTGATTACTAATATGGATGGTCTAGAATGGAAAAGAAGTAAATTTTCAAAAATTACTAAGTTTTATATTTTATTTGCGGAAAGGATGACAGTTAAATCTAGTCAATTTTTAATCTCAGATTCTAAAGGTATACAATCTTATTTGCAAGATAAATATTCAGTTGAATCAAAATACATTCCTTATGGTTCAGATTTAGTTACTTTTACTGATGATACAATTCTGTCAGACCTTAATTTAGACAAAGGGTCTTATAATATGCTTATTGCTAGAATGGAGCCAGAGAATAATATAGAAATAATTTTGAAAGGTTTTGTCAACTCAGAAACAACTAGAAAGTTTTTAGTAATTGGTAATACTGAGAATAAATACGGCGCCTATATAAAGAATAAATTTACAGATGATAGAATTGTTTACTTAGGATATGTTTTTGGAATAGAAAAGTTAAATGCTTTAAGGAAAAATTCTTATCTTTATTTTCATGGGCATACTGTGGGAGGTACTAATCCATCATTATTAGAGGCAATGAGTTCTTATGCTGTAATTTGTGCGCATAATAATGATTTTAATAAAGCAATTTTAAAGAATGATGCTTTTTATTTTAACTGTAGTAAATGTATTACTGCATTATTGAATAAAGAATCAATTGAAGAAAGTAAATCTTTTATAGAAAATAATATTGAAAAGATAAACACAAAATATAATTGGAAAAAGATTTTAGATGAATACGAAAGCTTTATTCTTTCCAAACTCTAAAAATCTATTTTGTCACCATCCTTAAAAGCTGCTATAAATGCATCAGTATACCCTTTCTTAATCATCTCCTTTTGATATACAATTGCATCATCTAAACTAAAATACATTCCAGCTAGATAAGCGGTCTTTCTGTCGTTTATAGGAACCGTTATTAAATATTCTTCATCAAACATATCGGCAGGAGCTTCATATTCTCCATAAGTTCCAAGATTTACTCTGAAAACATATTCGTTTGCAACTCCCATTTTTATTTGTTCTTCTCTGTCAAATGAACGGATTAGCTCATCCCTTCTTTTGTTGTAAAGTTTCTGATATTTCTCAGCTTTATTCAAATCTCCCAGTTCTTTATATAAGTATACTAAATTTTGATAAGGGTTTAAGTATAGTTTATCATGTTTTATAGTTAACCTAAATAGTTTTATTGCATCTTTAAGGAATTCAGATTTTTTTGCTTTTGCAATCCATTTATCATTATCTTTTTCTAGTCTTACTAATGTTTTCTTTCCATAATCATAATTTACAACAGCCATATTATAGGTCCAATCTCTTGTTTCAAAAAGTTTGTTCGAGATGTTTCTTAGATTTCTTTTTACCTGACCTAATTTATTTTTCTGTCCTGTACATAAATACGCAATACTTAATTGAGCTCTAGAGAAATTAAGTCCCTGCTCTTTTATTTTCCCTCTCTTTAATTTCTTCTCAGCTATTTTTAATTCTTCAATTGCTCTTTCATAATTTTTGTTGCTTAGTGCATCTACACCATTATTGTAAGCTCCAACTCCCTCCTGAACTAAAGGCATTGATCTTTCTTTGATTTGTGAAACCTTATTAAATTGAAGATTATCATCATTTTTTACAATCTTTAGTTGAGTGACATCTGGTTTTACTCCTTCAATTGCAAAACTTTTTTTAGAAACTTTATTATTATTCGTTTTTCCATTTTTAGAATTTCTTTGCTCTTTCTTTATTAATCTAGCTTCAGCAGTTTCCATTCTGTCCCTTACTTTGTCTGCATTTCTTTTGTTATTTGTATTTCTGTAGATTGCTTCTAGAGTTATATAAGCCTGAAAATAATTAATATCTAATCTAATTGATTGACCTAAATTATCTATTGCAGAAGAATAATTTCCAATTAAATTATATGCAATAGATAAATTATATAACCAATCCTTTTCTTTTTCAATTTTGCTAGTAACCAAACTTAGATATCTGCTGGCAACAGCAAAATCTTTTTCTTTTCCTGAATTAGCATAACAAAGTGCCTGATTAATATTAATATAGTTGTAGTCATGTTCACTAATTTTCGACCTTTTATAACTCTTTCTTGCAAGCATAAATTGTTCAATAGCGCCAGTGTAGTTTCTAGATTTCATTAAATCAATACCTTTAGAGTATAACATGTTTGCTTCTTCTAATTTCTTTATTGAATTTTTTGACATTTCTTTTGTAGGGATTAATTTTTCTACCCCAGAAATTACCTCCCATTCAAATGCTTTTAAGTTTTCTGTTCTATTTGTATTATCAATAGAAGAGATAGTATATACAGAGTTTGTTATTAGAAATAACGAGATTACTAGAATTGTCTTGAGTTTAATTAGTTTTCTGAACATAGTTTTATAGTTTCAAATTTAATGTTGCCAAATTAAGTATTTATTTTTAACTTATTGCAGAATGATTCTATGGTTAATAATAGTCTTATTGTTAATAAGTTGAATTATATACATCCCCTTAGATAATTCACTTATGTTTATTTTTTCATGATTATCTGATAATTTATCACTAGATATTGTATAAATCAGCTCTCCAAATATATTTATAATGTTTAAATCATTATTTATATTTTCTTTAGTTTCAATAGTAATCCAGTCATTTGCTGGATTAGGATATACTGATAATATTCTATTATTATCTTCAATCGATTCAATTATGTAGGATACAGAGTTAGATATTCCAATACATGAATTCTGATCCATTACTTCAACAGAATATTCTCCTTCTGATGTAGGAGTGAAATTTTGAGAAGTTGCTCCTAAAATATTATCTCCATTTTCATCTATCCATTGATAGGATAAAAATCCTGATGTAGCTTCTAATACCATTCCGTTTGCGGAAATAATAACTATTACTGGATTTGGTTCTGTAATAATAATTGAATTTGTTGCTAAACAATTATTACTATCTTGAACAATTACATTTACAAGACCTGCACAAAGGTTATTAGGATCAAGTCCTCCCCAGTCTTCAGTATAAGTACCAATCCCAGTTCCTCCTGATGCAGATACTGTAGCTGACCCGTCACATTCTCCATAACAACTAGCAGAATCAGCGTCTAATTGAACCACTAATTCATCTGGTTCTGTAATTGTTGCAGAGGCAGAAATTGTACATCCATTTGCGTCTCTAACAATATATGTTGAAGTTCCTGAAGGTATCCCGTTAAAAATATTCAAACTTTGGAAGGTTTGACCATTGTCATTTGAATAATCAAATGGAGATAATCCTCCAGATTGAACGTCTATTTGTGCAGTTCCATCTGTTAGTCCAAAACAAGTAATATCTGTTGTTGTAGTTGTAATTAACATAGAGTCATTCTGAATAATTAGAATAGAGTCTGTAGCAGAACAGCCATTTGCATCAATTACATTTACATAATGCAGACCTGCAGAGAGAGATGTAGTTATAGAGCTAGATCCTATATCCCAAGTTGTAGTGTAAGGATATTGACCCCCATATGAATATGCGGTTGCTTGTGCTAAACCTCCGTAACATAATGCAGTATCTGCATTTGTAATTATTTGTAATTGAGATGGTTGTGTTATTGTGAAACTTGCAAAAACAGAATTACTTGAGTCCGATAATGTAAGTTCGTATGTTCCTGCACATAAACTATCTAAATCTTCATCTGTAGAATTAAATCCATTTGGACCAGACCATAAATATGTATAAACAGAATCGCCTCCATCAGCTGTTATCATTATTTGTCCATTGCATTCTTCAAAACAGATTAAATTAATAATTGTATCTAAATTGATTGTAAGAGATGATGGTTGGTCTACAAAAATGGAATCCGAAACCCAACAAGATGTAGAGTCACTAACTGTAATCCAATAAATTCCTGATGAAATCCCATTAATATCTTCAGAATTTGATATATATCCATTTGGACCAGACCAAGAATAAGAATAGTTGTTCATTCCACCAGATGCTGTAATATAAATCTCCCCATCATTTCCATCATAAAAACTTACTTCAATTATTGAATCAGTGTTAATTATAATCTCTGTTGGTTGAGTAACTAAACTATTATCTGAAATAGTACATCCATTTGTGTCTGTAACAATTATATTATAATTACCGCTGCAAACATTAGTTATACTGTCTAATGATGTGCCGTTATCCCATAAATAGGTATATGGAGCAACCCCACCAAAAATTTGAGTGTTTATGATCCCGTCACAAGAATTAAAACAACTATTATTAACAGAACTTAGACTTAATGTAAGGTTTGAAGGTTCGTTTAATATTAAAGATGCAGAATGAGTACATCCTAGAGAGTCAGTAATTGAAACCAAGTATGTTCCTGCATTTAAAGATGAAATATTTTCTGTACTCATTCCATTGTTCCAACTAAACGAATATGGTGGTGTTCCTCCAGTTGTTGTTAAATCTATACTTCCATCAGAGTTTGAATTACAGGAAATATTATATCCGTTATAATTTGAAGTAATATAAGATGTAGATATGTCTGATGGTTCTGTAATTGTTATGGTATCATATAAGTTACATCCATTAAGGTCAGTTATTGAATATGGGTAAACTCCTTCAGGTACTATATTTCCAGTATAAAATAATCCTACATTTGGAATCGAATTTCCTCCCCATTCTAAGAAATAAGTTGGAATTCCACCAGAAATTGTAACAGTTGCAGACCCTGAACTATCTCCATTACAAAGCACATCAGTAGTAGAATAAATTGATGTGATTACTGAAGGTTCATTTAAAGTAATATTATCAAATAAAGAACAACCAATAGAATCTGTCATTGTTACAGAATAAGTCCCTGCAATAAGATTTGAAAGGTTCTGAGTAGAATCTCCATTACTCCATACAAAAGAAAGATTTCCTACTCCTCCTGCTGTTGTTGTTGTAATAGATCCGTTTGATCCTCCATAACATGAAATTTCAAATCCATTATATGTAGGAGAGATTAAAGAGATTGCTAATCCATTAGAAGGCTGGTTTACTGTAGTGTTATTTGTGGTTAAACAACCGTTTTCATCTGTAATTGTAACAGAATAATTCCCAGCTGAAAGATTACTTAGATCTTCAGTTGTATCATTATTATTCCATAAATAATAGTATGGAGATGTTCCTCCGTTTACACTTAAGTCTATAGTTCCATTTGAGATTAAACAAGATGTTAGATCAGTTGCAGAGATAGTAGAACTTAATTCATTTGGTTCAGTAATCGTTAGTGAATTAATATATATGCAAGAGTTTCCATCAGTTACTGTATAATTATATGTGCCAGCAGATAGAGCATTAGGATTATTAGTTCCCCAATCTTCAATGTAAGTTGGAGTTCCTCCAGAAATTGAAATAGTCGCTGTACCATCAGAAAGTCCATAACAACTTACATTTGTTGTGGATTCCGTTACCGATATCAAAGGAGGTTCTGTAATTGTTATTGTATCAGTAACTGCACATCCATTTGCATCTGAAATACCAAAAGGATACATTCCTGCGGGTACTCCAACAGGAGTATTGAAAATATTAACACCTCCTAAAAGAGGGTATGTTAATGTATCCCAAGATAAAATATAATTAGTTGTACCTCCAGTAATAATTACAGATGCAGATCCATCTATGAATCCATTACAGCTTACATTAGTTTGAGTATAACTTGCTGATAATATTTGAGGTTCAGTAATAGTAACAGAATCAGAGAATGTACATCCATTTGTATCTGTGATAGTATAACTATAAGTTCCTTCTGAAAGAGAATCAGGATTGTTAGTCCCCCAATCTTCTGAGTATCCAGGAGTTCCACCTGAAATAGAAAGGGTAGCATTACCATCATTATCTCCATTACAACTGACATTTGTAATAGTAGAATTTGTAGAAATCACATTTGGTTCTGTAATTGTAATAGTATTAGTATATATACAAGAGTTTGAATCTATAACAGAATAACTGTAAGTTCCTGCAGATAAATTAGATGGATTGTTAGTCCCCCAATCTTCAGTATAATTAGGAGTACCCCCAGATATAGATAGGGTAGCAGTACCATCAGAGAATCCATTACAACTTGTGTTTGTTGTAGATTCTGTTACAACTATTGCAGATGTTTCTGTAATAATAAAGGTGTCTAATAAAATACAAGAATTTGCATCTGTAACTTGTAAGTAATAAGTTCCTGCTAATACATTTATTAAATCTTCAGAAGTACTTCCATTACTCCAAGAATATATGTATGAACTTGTTCCTCCATCAATGGTGATATCAATTGAACCTGAGGCATCTCCATTACATAATACATCTGTAGTAATAGATGAGATACTTAATGTGTTTGGCTGAGTAATAGTAACAGAATCAGAGAAAACACATCCGTTTGTATCTATAATTGTATAGTTGTAAGTTCCGACTGAAAGTGCATTAGGGTTTATCCCTCCCCAATCTTGTGTATATCCTGGACTACCTCCATTAATATTTAAACTAGCAAATCCATCACTACCACCATTACAACTAACATTTGTAATGTTTTCTGTTGTAGAAATTATAGATGGCTCAACAATTGTAACTGTATCTGTTGCAATACAATTATTTGTATCAGTAACCTCACAATAATATATACCAGCAGAAAGATTTGTTATGGTACTAGTAGTATCTCCAGTATTCCATAAGAAGGTAGCAGGTGCTGAACCACTAATTACAATTGAGTAATCTTCAGTTGCTCCATACCATGGTGGATTGTATGTTGGAGCCCATGTTCCAACGTCACACGAACTAACAGGTCCAAAAGATGAATATTGAGACACTACTCTCATTCTAGTAGGTCCATAAGCAATGCTAGGAGTTAAAAATGTAATACTATAAGAAGCTGGAGATTGCCCTCCAAATGATCCAATTGTTTCTCCAACATCTGTAAAATCTCCATCTATATTCCAATCAATGAACACTTTTACTGAGTCTATCGAATATAGTCCTGGAGTACAAGTTCCTAAATCAACATCAACAGTGTAAGTGTTTCCTGGTGTAAGAGTTGTATATTGTAGTGTGTAATCTTCATAACTATCGCACTGACCAAGAGTATTATTAGATATAGAATCATTATCTCCAACTAATCTTACTCTATCTATAGAACTATAATCAGTTGCTCCAGGATTAGAATTACAGTAAGTAAGAGTAGAGACATTTCCTCCACCTCCCATTGAAATCATAGCTTCAGCACTACCATTAGTCTGTCCAAAACAACTAACATCTGTACGGTTAAATAATACGGATAGAGTAGACGAACTATCGTACACAATTACATTTTCTGTAAATGTGTTACAAGAATTTGCATCTGTAGATGTTATTGAATAACTTCCTGGGCATAAATTGTTTTGAAAGTTTACAGAATCTCCGTTATTCCATGTATAAATATATGGAGTAGTACCGCCAGTAAGTGTCATTCCAAGAGATCCGTTACATATAGAAGTATCGCAAGATGTATTATTATTACTAGTAGTTGTATATGATAATAACGCGGGTTCGGAGATTGAAAAAGAAGCAGTAGAAGATGAATTAGGACATCCCATATCAATTAATTCTAAAACATATGTATTTGACGAAAGTCCTGTATGAGTAGCAGTAAGAGGTAAAGAAGGGTTCCATGTATATTGATAGGTTCCAGATCCTCCTGAAGCAGATCCGGTAAGTGTTCCATCAACTAATCCAAAACAACTAATATTAGTTCCTGTTAAAGACACTTGTAATGAGTCTGCAGAAGGGACTATTATCTCAACAGAATCAACACATCCCCATATGTCATCTGTAACCACACAACTATATGTGCCAGCTGCAACATTATTTATTGAAGATTGTGTACTTCCAGTACTCCAGTTATAAGAATACTGTCCGGAATTATTTGTAACTGACTGTATTGAAGCAGACCCATCCGTTCCACCAACACATGTTGTTGAGGTAGTTGAAGTACTATCTATACTAAATAAAGAGCAAGTTACTAAACTTAGTGTAACGTTATTAGAAGGAGCTAAAACACCTAATTTATTTCCTTGATTATCTACCTGAAATGTTTCCCAAGTAGCAGTATAATTTCCGTACTGTGCAGGATTTACAAATTTAACCTGTATTACAAGATCTTGTATTTGTCCAAATGTAATATCAGTACCTGTTGAATCATTTGCGGTAAAACTCCAATATCCATAAGCGTTACCTGATCCATCAATATTATAGTTAATTGATTGGTTATAACCTAAAGGATGTTGCCATTTTATAACTATGTCTCCTTGTTGAATAGGACCCGTTGAACAGTTAATAGAAAATTCAGGCCTGATTCTTACATCACATCCTGTATTTGTAATACGTAAAGTGTCGTATGACCATTGATGATATGCGGTAATAGGGTTCGGAGAGAATTGTGTTAATTGTTGATTTATAGATTGGGTTCCAACACTTCCAATAACAGCAGTGTCTGATGTTGTGCATCCGGCATTATCTGTGATCTGAACAATATAAGTTCCTGCGATTACTCCGTTTATATTTTGCGTTGTATCTCCATTGTCCCAAGAAAAGTTATATGGCGCTGCTCCTCCACTTATTGTTAGGGAAGCGTTTCCATTCATTGTATTATTACATGAAGCGTCAGTTATTAATATAGACGAAATTAAATTACAGGAGTCTGGAGTTGTAAAGTTAGGTCCATTCGTCCAATTTCCTCCACCTCCACATTTTATTTTCCAATTATAAGTCGTGGAAGATAAAAGCCCTGTTAGATTATAAGTCTCACTTGAACCAGTATTAGGAATTGAAATTCCTGATTGCCAGCTTGAAGCACCATCAACTCTTATTCGTAAAGTGTAATTTGCACTACAGCCACCATTATCCCAAGTTAAATTTACATCTGTTGTGTTAATATTTGTAATATTTAAATTTACTGGTTGCTGCGACAGTACAATAAATGCGCTGAATAAAAATAAGTTAAATAGTATAGTTTTTCTCATATCTTTTCGTGTTGTTTTTTGCTATAATATGCAAATATAATAAAATACTATAGAATCTTTACTAATATACTGATACAGAGATAATTTCTTTACTTAAATATTTTTATTATATTTGTCTTCTCCAAAAAAATCTAAAACATATGAATAAAAATTCTACTTATTTATTTCTAGTACTCTTTTCTTTTGTGTCTGTAGATTTAATGTCTCAGTCAATTAAAGTCTCTGAAGTAAGGTCAAAGAAACAATTAATTTCAGCTGTAAATGTTGCTCCAAATACAAGTAAATTACAAAAAGCAGTACCTGTTACTATAATCAATAATAATAATGCTAAGGAAGAGATAATACAGAAGAAGCCAGTAATAAAAAAGTCAGTAAAACCATTAAAGGTTTTAAAGTATAATAATATTAAGGCAAAAAGGGATGAGGATTAGATTGTGTCTTATTGCTATAATTTCTCTTTTATATTCTGAGGTGTTTTCTCAGTGTAATTCTGATTCAGTTGAAATAACTATAAATATAACTACAGATAATTACCCTTCAGAGACTTCTTGGCAATTAGTAGATCAGAATGGAGGAGGTTTTTTTATTAATCCAGGAGATTTAACACAATCGAATACTACTTATATTTATACCTATTGTGTTCCCGACACAGATTGTTATACCTTTACTATATTGGACACATATGGAGATGGTTTGTGTGGTAGTTGTTGGGGAGGAACAGATGGAAATTATACAGTTAGTTATGATGGGGTTGTTGTTGCTAGTATGAGTACTGCTGACTTTGGGTCGTCAGAGATTACTTCTAATATTGGAAATTGTAGTGTTACCTCCAATTGTACTTCAAATGAATCTGAGATTGTTATTAGTATTACCACTGATGATTTTCCAACAGAGACCTATTGGCAATTAGTTGATCAAAATGGAACAGGTTTTGAAATCTTAGCAGGAGATTTAACTACTGCAAATTATACGTATACTTGGACTTTTTGCATCGATACGACAGATTGTTATGATTTTACAATTTTTGACACATACGGCGATGGTATTTGTTGTACTTGGGGTAATGGATCTTATTATGTTACTTTAGATGGCAATTCCATTGTTAATGGAGGATCTTTTTTATCTTCTGAGACTACTTCTAATATTGGAACTTGTATATCGTCTACACCTTGTCCTGTTAATGAGGCTGAAATTGTAATTACTATTAATACAGACGACTATCCTACAGAAACATCTTGGTTTTTGATGGATCAACTTGGTGGAGGATGGACAAATATTCCTCTTACTACTTCTAATGCAAATTCCACTTTAACTTGGTCTTTATGTGTTCCAGATACTAATTGTTATACATTTACAATGTTAGATTCATACGGAGATGGTATTTGCTGTCAATGGGGGCTGGGCTCGTATAATGTAACTTATAATGGAGTAAATGTTGCAAATGGAGCAAGCTTTGCGTTTTCTCAGGAACATTGTGGAATAGGTATTTGTAATCCAATGTGTCAAATCAGTATTCCAGTTAATACTATTTCTGAGGGAGAATCATGCGGGGCAAATATTAATAATGGTTGTGATGATAATTTTAAGCTGTCAAATTTTACCATTACAGGGGTTGAAGATCCATGGTCTTTTGGAGCAAGTATAACTTATGTTGGGTGGCCAGTAAATGGATATGTAAATATTGGTCCAGATTTTGATCCTGATTTTTATATTTATATGCAAGAAAATAATGTATATTATCATTATACCGATTATTATCTAAATACTTGGTGTCCTAATGCTTATGGGCAGAGTCCTGCTCAACCATTAAGTTATTCTATGTTTGCAAATTCTTCAATAACATCTCCATTAGAGTTAAAATCAAATTCCATCTTTACAACTCCATCAGTTTTCGGATTAACGTATACTTATGATTTTGGAGTGTATGATGATGATGATGGTACTTTTAGTTTGTTAGGAGCGGATGATTTTATTGGATCTTATATTATACCATCACCTTATATTGCAG
>NZWX01000022.1 GCA_002697625.1 Flavobacteriales bacterium | reverse complement strand
TCAAGCCCTCCACTTCCTTTTAATCCTTCATTACTTAAATAAATTTTATTGTTATACCTTGCTTTACCTCCATATATTTCATATCCTTCTGGAGGAGTTTCTGTTTCAAAACCAAGAGAATAATCATCCATCATAGTTAATGTATCTTGGAATACTGGAAATATATCTGCAGATTCAAATTTCCCAGGAAATCTCAATCCTTTTCCTGAAAAACTCTCTAAACTATCAATTTCAAATGTATCTAAATGAAATGAGAAATTTTCTCTATTGTATATACCTCCAAAAGTAGAAGGCCTATCGTAATAAGCATAGGAATCATCAAAACTTTTAAATATAGGATATTCTGGGAAACTATCTTTTCTGAGACCTGATTTATTTGTAGGGTCGTCAATTCTTAAATCTCCTGTTACTGCTTGAATTACTGTTCGTATTCTTACAAGTTTCTCGTTTCCATAATCATCTCTTTGTATAGGCATAACAGGTACTGCAAGTTGTACTGAATCTATCTGATTTAAATCAATCTTAAAATCATCATACTTAAAGTTAAATTCTTTTCCGTACAATACGAACCTACCTCTACCTGCTGAAATTCTTCCTGAAAAATCAAAATCTCTATTCTTTTTTACACATACTTTTCCATTGTATGGTTGAATATATACTTTCTGAGAATCACTTAAAGATACTAGTTTCACCCCTTCAATATTTAAGTCTTTGGTATTAATATTTATAGCAGAATTAATTACCATTCCTTTGCCTGTGAACTTAGTAATTTTAGATTGAAAACGTATAACATCATAATCGCCTCTTTGAAGTCGAGCATCAATATAATTATTTAATTTTTCCTGCACTGTAGCTCTATTAGTAGCAACATTATAAAACAAAAAACCCTTATTAGCTAAATTCATTAAATAGGGTTGAATTTGTTCTAAAGGATATCCTGCAAAAGAAGAAAACTCTGCAGAAGAAAAATTTCTTTTTCCAGTTTTTTGCACAAATTTATTTACCAACATTAAGGGGTTTATTTTATCTATCCCTCTTAAAGAATGATACATCTGATCGTTATAAGAAGAAATCGACTCAAAACTTACAGAAGAAACGGATGTAACAGGAAGGGATCCTAGATAAATATTGTCTTCATCAATTTGCCATTCTAATAATTCTGAATCAATTGTAAGTTGATGGTAACTATTGTAAATAGGAGCACCTGAAACACCTTTTTTATCTCTGTAAAGTTTTAATTTTCTTTCTGATTGGTCATAAGTAAATTGAAGTGATGGATGGTAAATAGAATCTTCATCAAAATAAATTTTTACAGCTGTAGAAGCAGAATAAATCACACTCTTTTTAATGCTAAACCTGCTCGAATTAGCTACTAATATATTCTTTCCATTCTTCTTAACAATAATTTTTGCAGAAGCATCCTTTCGTCCATCCGCTATAAACTCTCTCCCTCTTAATGTATATCCTCCTTTATAGTCAACATCTGGTAGAACATCTTCCATTATTATATTCTTCTTATACGATTTAAAAACAGGAAAATTTTCCTTTACAGACCCGGAAACTATTTTATTTGAAAATTGGCCAATTATCGGAAAATTAAATAAAGTTTTATTGAAAAACTCAACCGAATCCGCTTGAAACTGAGACTCTCTTACATCAATATAATAATCAGATAAATTTGCATAAACTGAATCTAAAGACCAAGATCTCTCTCTCCAATCTACCCTTCCTTTACTACCTTTAAAAGTATTGCTTTGAATCCAATAATTTCCAGTTGTATTATATATCTGAAATGCACCATTTCTATTACTACAATTTAAATCTAACAATGAATGAAACTCTATATAAGGAGTTCCCATTTCATCTTTAAAACTAAAAGAATTCGCATCTACAGTCCATTTTATTGTTTTGCTGTTTCTTAATGTTCTATTTGTTAAAAATGAAGAAGAAAACTCACAGAATTTCAATAGTTTTCTCGAAGTGGAATTAAGAAGAATATTTTTAGAAACAAGTAACCAATCTGAAAGGTTGTTTTTATGTGTCTCATCATTACTAATCTGAATAACAACTTTCAAAAAGTCTCTAAAATAAGGAGATGGTTTCATTTTTGCACCTAACATTAAATCTGATAAATCTCTTATACTTTTTTGGTCAGAATCTGGAATAATTCCTTTCTTAAAACTTTTTGAAATTTGTTTAGATATCTGTCTGAGTTCATCATTCTGAGACTTACCTAAATAAGTGTCTAATTCTTGCAGGAACACCTCTGTATCTTCCGAAAATGTTGTTATTTTTTGAGAATAAGATTGTAAGGAAAAACAAGCAATCAGAATTAAAAAAAGATTTCTTCTTAATTTGTAAAATGTAATAAATTCCATTTATTTTTATTTTTATGAGAAAGAAAAGAAAGTCCTAAACTTTCAGCTTTTTCTCTAATTATTTCAACATCACCTAAAAGAAAACCACTTAAGAGAATATCAGAGTTCTTATTCATTGCATCAATGTATTTATCTATGTCTGACAAAATAATATTCCTATTAATATTTGCTAAAACAATATCAAAGTTTCCAGTTATACTACTTACATCTCCTAACAAAAACTCAATTGATTCCACATTATTTAACTTAGCATTTTCTTTAGAATTATCATAGGACCATTCATCAAGATCAATTCCTAAAGTAGTTGCAGATCCTAACATTTTAGATAAAATTGCCAATACTCCGGTACCACAACCCATATCTAAAACTGATTTTTCTTTAAAATTCAAGGAAAACATCTCGTTCATCATTAAGAAAGTAGTTTCGTGATGTCCTGTACCGAACGACATTTTAGGAGTAATGATAATCTCATACTCACAATCTACTTTTTCATGAAATTGAGATCTGATAACACATTGTTCATTTATCTCTACCGGTTCAAANCTTTCCTCCCATTTTGAATTCCAATTTTCTTGTTTTATATCTTTAATGGAATAATCAAAAGAAAATNAATTTTGTAANTCCGATAAAACTAANTTCAGTTTTTCTTTATTATANAATTGTTCTTGTATGTANGCATTTACCCCATCNTCTGTTTCTACATAACTTTCAAACTCNATTTCNTTTAATTTAGCTACAATNATATCTGAAAGATNGTCTNTNTCTAGTAGAANAAATGACAATTCAATGTANTTCATTAAAATGATTTTATAATTTNTANAAAACTATTTGCATNTAATGANGCTCCACCAATCAATCCTCCATCAATATTTTCTTTTGAAAATAACTCTCTAGAATTATTTGGGTTACAGCTTCCTCCATAAAGTATAGAGCAGTTTCCTGAAACGTTTTCCCCATATTTATCTGATATGACACCTCTAATAAAAGCGTGAACTTCTTCAGCTTGGGATGAACTTGAAGTAACACCCGTACCAATAGCCCAAATTGGTTCATAGGCTATTATAATTTTAGATAACTCTTCTTCTGTTAAATGAAATAAACTTTCCTCTATCTGAGATTTAATCCAATCAAAATAAATGCCAGACTCTCTCTGTTCTAATGATTCTCCACAACAAAAGATCACATCTAAATTATTAGATAATGCAAGATCCACTTTCGTCTTTAAATCCTGATTAGTTTCATTAAAATACTCTCGCCTTTCCGAATGTCCTAAAATAGTATACTTTACTCCCAAAGAATGTACCATTTCTGCAGACACCTCTCCAGTAAATGCTCCTTTTGCATTTTTATTTATATTCTGTGAAGCCGTGTGTACGAAACTTAAATTAGCACACATTTTATTTACATTATATAGATAAGTGTAAGAAGGAGCAAAAACAACTTCCACATTATTATTATCAAGTAAAGATAGAACTTCCTCTACTAATTTTAAAGATTCATCTCTTTTTAAGTTCATTTTCCAGTTACCTACTACAATATTTTTTCTCATTTTTTTAATTTAATCTGATTCGTGGGTCAATAATAGCGTAAGTTACATCAACCAATATATTAATAATTACAAATACTGATGAAATTAACAAGACAGAACCCATAACGACTGGCATATCAAGGTTATTAAGTCCGTCAACAATTTCTTTTCCTATTCCGTTCCAAGCAAATATATACTCTACAAAAACAGCTCCTGCTAAAAGGGATCCAAACCAACCAGAAACTACAGTCACAACAGGATTTAATGCATTTCGGAGAGTGTGTTTAAAAACAACTATAAATTTCGAAAGTCCTTTAGCAATTGCAGTTCTAACATAATCCATTTTTAAAACTTCCAACATAGAATTTCTACTAATCTGAATGATAACTGAAAGAGGCCTTATTCCTAAAGTAAAAGCGGGTAATATTAAATTTTTTATATTTAAATAACTTCCTCTGCCATAGTCATCCACCTCATAAAAACTTCCTGTCATGGTAAGTCCTGTGTAATCATGTAATAAGTAAGCAAAAATCCATGCAATTATGATAGAAGAGAAAAAAGAAGGCAAAGACATTCCTAATACGGATAAAAACAAAATAGATTTATCTATTAAAGTGTCTTTATAAATAGCTGTGGTCACCCCTAAAACTACACCTAAAAAAATTGCAAACAGAATAGAACTGATTGCTAAAACTAAGGTTAGTGGAAAAGTTTCGGAAATTACAGAATTTACCGACTTACCTCTTTTTACAAAAGACTCTCTTAAATAAGGAGTTTTAATTACAACTACTGATTCAGAGACTGTAAACAAAGAAACAAAATTATATTTCCCACTAGATAAATAGGTGTACTTTTCTTTATTTGAACTATGATGAATAGATAGGGGGGATACATCGTTTAAATACAAAAAATATTGATTAAGAATTGACTTATCAAACCCATATTCTTTTTTAATAATTTCTAATTGTGTAGAATCCTCTCTTTGTGAAAGCATCATTCTTGCAGGGTCACCTGGCATTACCTGAAATAAAAAGAAAACAAGTGTTAAAACTCCCCATAAAACAAGGATTCCATAAAATAGTTTTTTTAGAATGTATCTTATCACAAGATAATTTTATTCGTTTTCTAATATTTTTAAAAGTTCTGATGCACTATATTCTTTATCTGATGTTCCGTGAAATAACTTAATTTGTCTATTGCCATCATATAATATAACAACTGGATTGTCATATTCAGGGAAAGTAATTTCCATATAACTATCTACTTCTTCAGTATCATAATTATATTGTGGCATAGTTTGGTATGAAAAATTAGATCCAGCAACAGTAAAAAAATTATCTATTCTTGCATTCAATTCTGTATTTACAGTATCAATAAGATTATCAATATCAGAAAACACAATATGAATTGGAGGGAATTTATTATCTATTACTCTTAATGAATCTAAACTTTTAGCAGTATGTTGACAATGATCACAATCTGGATCAAAAAAACAAAGTATTTTAGGTCCAATACTCTTAGTAAATTCTAAATCATCAACATATAATAGAAACTCATCAGATGACGAATTTCCTACCAATGTTTTTGTTTGATTCGATATCGGAAGAAACGCAAACATTGCTGTAGAGATAATTAAAAATAGAATGATTAAATTAGACAATTTCCTGTTCACGTATTCTGATCTCTTATATATAAATGCTAAAATTATTAGAGTGACAACATTCTTAATTAAAGCCTCTAATGGAGTCATAGGAATCAAATCTCCAAAGCATCCACAATTCTCAGAGTCTCCAAAAATTTGAGTAGAAAGATGCACACTAAATATTGCTACCATAATAAAAGATAAAGGAACAATTAATCTTTTTAGATAATTATTAAATAAGATAGTAATTGCTAAAAACATTTCTGCTCCAATAATAAATCTAGAAAAATAAGGAACTATACTCTCTGGTAGGCCCATTGGAATTAGTTGGCCTTCTTCAAACACCTTTGTAATTCCAAACATTGGTGTAGGGTACAATTTTGCAAATGCGGACAAGAGAAATAATCCTGAAATTAATACTCTTAAAGCAAATACTATTTTTTGTTCTGTAGTTTTCATTTTAGTTTAGTTTAGTTTTATTAGTGCAAAAACAGCATAGTTTAACATGTCTAAATAATTAGCATCAATCCCTTCAGATATTATCGTGTTACCTTTATTATCTTCAATTTGTTTTACTCTTAATAATTTCTGGAGAATTAAATCTGTAAGAGAGCTAATCCTCATATCTCTCCAAGCCTCACCATAATCATGATTCTTATTTAACATCAAATCCTTAGCTTGTATTGTGTGTTTTTCAAACAAATTCATAGCCTCATCATATTTTAAATCTTCTGATTGTTCTGCAACACCCAATTCTAACTGAATAAGTCCAATTATAGAATAATTAACTATACCTATAAATTCACTAATGACCCCCTCTTCTACTCTTTGAGAACCCTTTTCTTCAATACTTCTGATTCTTTGTGCTTTTATAAAAATCTGATCTGTAAGAGAACTAATTCTAAGTATTCTCCAAGCAGATCCATAATCTTTCATTTTTTTAGCAAAAATGTCCTCACATTTTTTTATTATTGAATCAAATTCGGATATAGTTTTTTCCATATATATATTTAAATTATAAAGCCGAAATATACATCTTTTTACAAGGAATAAAAATGAAGAAAAAAAAGAATAAATTAGACTTATCAACAACAATGGTAATGGGGATTTTAAATCTAACTGACAATTCTTTTTATGATGGTAGTAGATACAATACCACAGAAAAAGCTATGCATCAGGCAAGAAAAATGATACAAGAAGGAGCTGAAATTATTGATATTGGAGCTCAATCCTCTAAGCCTGGCAGTAAAGAAATATCTGAGGGGGAGGAATGGAATAGGTTAAAAGACGTAATTATAAAAATTAAAAGTGAATTTAAAAATATTTTAGTTTCTGTAGATACATACAGGTCTGATATTGCAGAAAAAAGTATTAACAACGGAGTGGATATTATTAACGATATCTCTGCAGGAGATTTAGACAAAAACATGATTTCAGTTATTGCAAAACATAAAGTACCCTACATTATTATGCACATGCAAAACACTCCTAAAAACATGCAAGAAAACCCTAAATACAACAATGTTGTAGATGATATTACGTCTTATTTTAAAAGGAAAATAGATCAACTTACAAAACAAGGAATTGAGGATATAATAATAGATCCTGGGTTCGGATTTGGAAAAACAATAGAACATAATTATCAAATTTTGAATAATTTAGATAAATTTAAATCTTTCAACCTTCCACTTTTAATTGGAGTGAGCAGAAAAAGTATGATCTATAATTTATTGAAGGTTAATCCTGATTCTGCATTAAACGGAACAACAGTAGCAAACACAATTTCATTAACCAAAGGAGCTAATATTTTAAGAGTTCATGATGTAAAAGAAGCTGTAGAATGTATAAAAATTATTAATTTCGCACAAAATAAATAATTTATGGACATCATTTGGGAACCAATATTTACTATAGGAACTTACAACATATCCTTTATGGATATTATTGATTTGAGTTTGGTTTCCTATTTACTATACAGATTATATAAATTAGCCAGAGGCACTGCAGCTATCAATATATTTTTCAGTCTAATAGCTATTTACTTTCTATACCAACTTGTAGATGTACTCCGCATGAAATTTATCACACAAATTCTAGGAGGGTTTATTAGTATTACTTTTATTGTGATTGTAATTTTATTTCAACAAGAAATTAGAAAATATTTAAGTCAATTGGGAAAAGGAAAATTGATAAAAAATAAGTATTTATTAAAATTTTTTAATTCTGAAAATGAAGATAAATTAAACACACGAGCAATTGTAAAAGCATGTACTGAGTTTCAAAAGACAAATACAGGAGCAATAATTGTTATAACCCAAACAGATGATTTAAGTTTTATTTGCGAAAATGCAGTGCAAATTGACAGTAAAATTAGCTACCCTTTACTAGATAGTATATTTTATAAAAACTCTCCGTTACATGATGGAGCAATTGTAATCAGAAACAACAGAATTATAGCAGCTAGGTGTATTTTACCGGTAACTAATGATGAGGATTTTCCGGGAGAATTAGGAATGAGACATAGAGCTGCAGTAGGAATTTCAGAACATTCTGATGCATTAACAATTATAGTATCTGAACAAAATGGTAAAATTTCGTGCGCTCAAAATGGAAAAATTAGAGTTGACCTAAGTGAAATACAACTAAGAAATACCATAAATAAGATTAACTAATACTCTATAAAGAGTTAACTATCTCATTTAAAGTATTACTTGGTCTCATTACTTTATAAACCAAATCTGTATCAGGGTAATAATAACCATCTATCGCTTGTGTTTTACCTTGAGAATTATTTAACTCCCTAACTATTATATCTTCAGATAGGTTTAATTTCTCAGACACTTTTGAAAATATTTCTTTTAACTCAACATCTTCTGACTGTATAGACAATTCCTCCGCCCAATATTTTGCTAAATAATAATGAGACCCTCTATTATCTAACTCACCTACTTTTCTTTTAGGGGATTTACCTGAATTTAACAAATTTTCAGTAGCTAACTCTAAAGCATTGGCTATTATCTTTGCTTTACTATTTTTACTTACTTCAGAAAGATGTCTTAACGATTCAATCAATGCTAAAAACTCACCAAGAGAGTCCCATCTTAAATGTCCTTCAGACACTAATTGTTGAACATGTTTAGGAGCAGAACCTCCCGCACCAGTTTCAAATAAACCACCCCCATTCATTAAAGGTACAATAGAGAGCATCTTTGCAGAAGTACCAAGTTCTAAAATCGGAAACAAATCTGTTAGGTAATCCCTTAAAACATTTCCTGTAACTGAAATAGTATTCTCGCCATTCTTTACTCGTTTCAAAGTAAACTGACAAGCATCATAAGAATTTAAAATTTGAATATCTAAACCATTTGTATCATAATCATTAAGATATATATTTACTTTCTTAATGATTTCAGAATCATGAGATCTATTCTCATTTAACCAGAATATTGCTGGCCAATTTGTCGATCTAGCTCTATTTACCGCAAGTTTTACCCAGTCTTTAATCGGTTCATCTTTGGTTTGACACATTCTCCATATATCACCTTCCTGTACATTATGCTGAATTAAAATTTCTCCAGATAAATCGACTACTCTCACTATACCATTTCCTGTAATTTCAAAAGTCTTGTCATGAGAACCATATTCTTCGGCCTTTTTAGCCATTAAACCAACATTAGGAACTGTACCCATTGTGGTAGGATTAAAGGCTCCATTCTTTTTACAGAAATCAATAGTTGCAGAATATACACTAGCGTAAGAACTATCTGGAATAATTGCTTTTGTATCCTCTGTTTCATTATTCTTATTCCACATTTGACCAGAATTTCTAATCATAGCCGGCATAGAAGCATCAATAATCACATCAGAAGGAACATGAAGATTTGTAATTCCTTTATCGGAATCTACCATTGCTAAGTCAGCATTTTCAGAGAAAGAATTTTCAATATCTTGTTCAATTTCTTGTTTCTTATCGGAAGGTAAGTCTTCAATTTTACTCATTAAATCTCCAAACCCATTTTTAAAATCTACTCCTAAATCATTAAATGTATCAGCATGTTTCTCTATTAAATCAGAGAAATAAACCCTTACCGCATGAGCGAAAATTATTGGATCAGAAACCTTCATCATAGTTGCCTTCATGTGGAATGACAATAAAATACCTGTCTCTTTTGCATCATTGATTTCTTTCTTTAGGAAAGATAACAAAGAGTTCTTACTCATCACAGAAGCATCAATAATTTCCTTTGAAAGGAGAGGAATACCCTCTTTTAATATAGAAACCGAACCATCATCTGTAAGAAATTCAATTTTCACGTTAGTCGACCCATCTATACAAACTGATTTCTCATTGTGAAAGAAATCTCCCTCAGTCATAGTAGATACATGAGTTCTAGAATCTGAATTCCACCTCCCCATTGAATGAGGGTTTATTTTAGCATAATTTTTAACCGCTTTAGGAGCTCTTCTATCAGAATTCCCTTCTCTTAATACAGGGTTCACAGCAGAGCCTTTAATTTTGTCATATATTCTTTGAACTTCTCTTTCATTATCATCTTTAGGAGAATCCGGGTAAGAAGGTACCTGCATTCCTTTCTGTTGTAACTCCTTGATTGTTGCTTTTAACTGAGGAACCGAGGCTGAAATATTAGGTAACTTTATAATATTTGCTGCTGGATTTTTAACCAATTCTCCTAACTCTGCTAAAGCATCATTTACTCTTTGATCTTCTTGTAAATATTTCGGAAAAGCAGACAAGACTCTTGCCGCTAATGATATGTCTTTTGTTTCTACATTTACCCCAGCTTTTGCTGTAAAAGCATTTATAATGGGTAATAAAGAATGAGTTGCCAACATTGGAGCCTCATCGGTTTTAGTATATATAATTTTTGATTTAATATCACTCATCAATTTTCTTTTTCTTATTATAATTCGATTAATATCCAAAAATATCCTCTAAAGTTAAGAATTTTATTTCCCCATATTCTTTCAAAACATCCATGTCTAATTTTTCTTTGTCACCTAATATCATTACAACTCTATTTTTACCAGCGACATAATTATTATGAAAATCAAGTAAAGTGGTCATATCAAAATTTTGAACTTTATTATAAATATCTTCTCTAAGATCATAATTTATTCCCATTTTCTGTGCTTTTTCGTACTCTGAAAGAATCTTAGATTTCGTCAACCTTTCCGTCCTTATTTTTTGCTCTATTCCTTCTTTAGCATTATTCATATTTTCATCTGCTTGGGGCATGTTCTCTAACAAGTCCGTCATACTATATAAAGCTTCTTGTAGTTTATCAGATTGAGTTCCCACGTAAGAAAATGAATAATGAGATTTATCTCCCTCCTTGGGAATTGAATAAGTACTATAAACAGAGTAAGCTAATGCTTTTGATTCTCTCATGTCTTGAAAAACAATAGAACTCATTCCTCCTCCAAAATAAGAGTTGTGAAATTTGATTTTAGGAATATCTGTAATATTTAACAAACCTCCTTTTGCAAGTAATAATATTTCTGCTTGCTGCATTTCATAATCTACCACAAAAACTGTGGGAATATCCAAAGGTAATTCTTCATAACTTACTCCCTCCGGAATATCTTTTAGATTTGTATTACTTGTATGATATGTATTTAAATTATTAGAAATCTCATTTATATTCTCAGGACCATAGTAGATAATTCTATGATTATAAGAAGATAGATTCTTAATCAAATCTAATAGTTCAGAAGATGTAACATTATTCAACTCTTCTTCAGACATTTTGTTTCTAAAAGCAGAATTTTCACCATGTTTAGCATAGTTCATCATAGCAGACCACAAAATAGTTTGCTTATTTAGTTTTGCATCATTTCTTTCTTTCATTTTAGCTAGTTTCAAGTTAACTAAAGCATCCTCATCTGCTATAGCATTTGCCAAGATATTCTCAAATAGAACTAGTGAAGTTTCAAAATTAGATTGCAACCCACTTAATGTTACTTGAGTTTTATCCGATCCACAACTTACAGATAAGTCGCAACCTAACTTGTAGAACTCTTGCTGAACCTCAGCTGGGGACAACTCTTCAGTCCCTAAAAATTTAAGGTAATCTGTTGCTAATTTTAACCTTTTTTCATGATTAGTTCCCATGTCAACAATATAGTTCAACCTAAATCTTTCATTCTCTGTATTCTCTTTATATATCAATGAAACATCTCCTACAGTTGATTTCTTAATATCTTCTTCAAAATTCAAGAATACTGGTTCAATATCCTTTACCTTTTCTTCTGACAAAGAAACCAAAAAATCAGATTGGTCCTCTCTATTTACACTTACAGGAGTAATAACCGGTTTTTCTACTTTAGGAATTGAAGTGTCTTCTCCATTTCTTTTGTACACAACTACAAAATTATCATCCGAATAATTTGCATTTGCAAAATTGATAATATCTTGTTTTGTTATTTTCTCTAACTCAGACATTTCGTTTTGATGTTCACTCCAAGGTATATCTAATATAAAAGCATCCACAAATTCATTTGCTCTACCACTATTAGATTCCATCTTTTTAATCTGACTTAGTTTTAAATCTGAAAGAATAGCTCCAACTAACCAATCTGGGAAATTTCCAACTTTCACTTCCTTTATTTGAGATAATAACAAATCTTTTACTTCCTCTAAAGTTTGACCAGGTTTTGGACTACCATAAAAACCATGTATAGAATAATCTTTCATCACCATTGGAAAACAACCTCCTCCAATTACTTTCTGAGATTGATTTAAGTTAAGGTCAATTAAACCAGCAGAAGAATTAGACAAGACCATATCCATCATGGTTAACAGTCTTGATTGTTCTGTGTTTGCTCCATCAAAACGGAACCCTATATATAATCTTTCTGCCTCAGGACCCCAAACTTCTTTTTCTACAACAGCATTTAAATGAGATTCTTGAATTACATCAAAAGAAGGATCATCTTTTCTTTCAAATCCTCCCCAGTGTTTTTCTACTAATTGAATTGTTTCATCATAATCAAAATCTCCTGAAAGACAAATTGCCATATTATTTGGAACATAATATTTGTCAAAATACTTTCTGATTTCTAATAATGAAGGATTTTTAAGATGATCTATAGTCCCTATTGTGGTTTGTTGCCCGTACTGATGAGTTGGAAATAATCCGTCCAATAAAGCTTCAAACATTTTTCTACCATCATTATCTAAACCTCTATTTTTTTCTTCATATACAGTTTCTAATTCAGTATGAAATAATCTAAAAACAGGATATCTAAACCTTTCCGCCTCTAACATTAACCACTTTTCAATCTGATTTGAAGGAATATCATTTATATAAACAGTCTTTTCATTTGAAGTATAAGCATTTGTACCTTTTGCACCAAGACCCGTAACCATTTTATCATACTCATTTGCAATAGCAAATTTTGCAGCCTCTCCTGATATAGAATCAATTTGTGACCAGACCCTATCTCTATTAACAGTATCTGTCATATCAATTGATCTATATTCCTCATATAGAGATTCAATCTTATCTAATAATGGTTTTTCCTTTTCAAAATCTAATGTTCCATAAATATCTGTTCCTTTAAATAACATATGCTCTAAATAATGAGCTAATCCAGTTGCATCTTCAGGGTCATTTTTACTACCCGCTCTAACTGCTATATTAGTTTGAACTCTTGGAGCGTCTGCATAAGATGTTAAATATACTTTTAGGCCATTGTCTAGAGTATAAACCCTAGCATTTAAAGGGTCATTATCCACATATTCGTAATTATTTTCTGTTTTCATTTTTTCGTTGTTAATTGAACTAAAAGTTAAATAGCAAAGTGATATTAATACTAGTACAATTGTTAAAAATTTTTTAGTTTGCATAATTAATTTTGTTTGGTTAATAGTCTGGATCTAGCCCTAATTTTTGCTGTAATATTTTAAGTGAGGGATTTTCTTCTTTCATTTTTAAAAATTTATCTTTTGGAGTATAAGGGATATCTCTTTTTATATCTTCAGTTATATCTGTTGTTAACTCAATAAAATCATTTTTTAATGATGTTCTTAAATAATCCATTAACTCTATTTTATTTTCCTCTAATATTTTTTGTTGTGCATCATTAGATATCTTGAGATTTATCTTTATTTTATCTTGTAAATTCGGTACGGATGAACTTAAAGTAATGAAAAGATTTGTTTTTCCTTCTGCCTTTATTTTTTCTGTATATTCATACCAAACTTTTTGCATTTCAGAGTCAGAAAATGAAGATGATTTCTTAGAAATCACCTCTGAAACCTCTTCTTCTTTTTTATCCTTCATTATCTCAGAAAGAGAAAATGAACCTGACCTTACTTTTCTTTTGGGAGCATGTACTTCTTCAGGTGTCTCTTCTCGTCGATCTTCTTTTATTTGGGAAACCTGAGAGGTGGAAACTAAAGGAGCTCTATAATCTTTTGGTGAATGTTCTTCTGTAACAGAAGAAATATCACCATTAGCTTTACCTGGAGTTATTACTTGGCTATTATTGTTTTTTTTTTCAGTAGAAAACTTACCAATAGTTGCCATTTTAAGTAATGTAAGTTCTACCAAAAGACGTTTATTTTTACTTGCTCTGTATTCTACATCACATTTATTACACATCCTAAGTCCTTTTAGTAAAAACGATAATTCACAATTTTTTGATTGATTTAAATATTTCTCTTTTAAATCGTCTCCTTTATCTAATAAAATAACAGTCTGAGAGTCTTTACAAACAAGTAAATCCCTAAAGTGACTTGCTAATCCCATAATAAATTGATGAGCATCAAAGCCATTTAAAAGAATCTCATTTATAGTTAGCATTACTCGAGAAAAATCATTATCAATTATCTGATCTGTTATTTTTAAGAAGTAATCATGATCTAAAATATTTAGATTTTCTATAACACTTTTATAGGTTAATGTTAAATCTGTAGAATCCACTAACCTATCGAACATTGACAAAGAATCTCTCAACGAACCTCCTGCTTTTTGAGCTATAATATGTAATGCGTCTTGTTCTGATCGTATTCCTTCCTGATTTGAAACATATTCAAGATGAGATATAATATCCTTCATCCCAATACTTTTAAAATCAAAAATTTGGCAACGGGATAATATTGTAGGTATAATTTTATGTTTTTCTGTAGTAGCTAAAATAAATATAGCGTGTTGAGGAGGTTCTTCTAATGTTTTCAGAAAAGCATTAAAAGCTGATGAAGTCAACATATGAACCTCATCTATAATATAAATGCTATACTCTCCTATCTGAGGAGCAAACCTTACTTGGTCTACCAAACTTCTAATATCATCAACCGAATTATTTGAAGCAGCGTCTAACTCATGTATATTAAAGGAATGATTTTCATTAAAAGACAGGCAAGACTCACATTTGTTGCATGGATCACCGTTTTCACTTAAATTTAAGCAATTTATTGTCTTTGCTAAAATACGTGCACAAGTTGTTTTGCCAACACCTCTTGGACCGCAGAACAAAAAAGAATGAGCTAAATGATTGTTTTTTATAGCCATAGACAATGTATTTGTTATAGCAGACTGCCCAACTACATCGTTAAATGTAGATGGTCTATATTTCCTAGCAGATACTATAAAATCACTCATTCTAATTAGATAAAAATAACGAATTACAAATCTAATATTTAAGATGAGAAAAGAGCTGTATTTTTCAAAAAAAATATTTTTTGAATTCGACTACCTGTTTTAAATAGAATTACTAAGTTTGCAGACCTTTTTAAAAATGAATATTAACTAAAAAAAAGAACAATGAATCATTACGAAACTGTTTTCATTATGAATCCCGTTTTATCTGAAGACCAGGTAAAGGAAACAGTAAAAAGATACACTTCTTATTTAAAAAGCAATAATGCTGAGATTGTATCGGAGGAGAATTGGGGACTTAAGAAATTAAAGTATGCCATTCAAAAAAAGAAATCAGGTTTTTATTACCTGATTGAGTATAAAGCTAACGGAGCTATTTTATCTAACATGGATGTAGAATTTAAAAGAGATGAAACAGTATTAAGATGGCTAACAGTAAAATTAGATAAATTTGCTGCTGAATATGCCGTTAGAAGAAGAAATAGACTAAGTGAAACTAAAAAATCTGCAGAATAATGGCAAGAAATAAAACAGAAATTAGATATCTTTCTCCTGTAGATATCGACAAAAGAAGAAAGGAAAAATACTGTCGTTTTAAAAAGATGGGGATTACCTATATTGATTACAAAGATCCAGATTTTTTAATGAGATTTTTAAATGATCAAGGTAAAATTTTACCTAGAAGAATAACAGGAACATCTTTAAAATACCAAAGAAGATTAGCGACAGCTGTAAAAAGATGTAGGCAATTAGCCTTATTACCTTACGTAGGAGATAATTTAAAATAACAACCCTTAAATACTTATAAAAATGAATATTATATTATTAGAAAATATTGAGAAAGTAGGTTTTAAGGATGAAATTATAACTGTAAAAAATGGTTATGGTAGAAATTTTTTAATTCCTCAAGGAAAAGCTATTTTAGCTACTGATTCTGCTGTTAAGGTTTTAGAAGAAAAACTAAGACAACAAGCTAAAAAAGAAGAAAAAGTAATTGCTGATGCTAATGTAACTGCGGAAACTTTAAAAGAATTAGATATTAAAATTAAAGCTAAGATTTCAAGCGGAACAAAACTTTTCGGTAAAATCACTCTAGCTCAGTTTATGTCTGCTATTGATGGAATAGAGATTGATAAAAGCTTTGTTAACATTCCTTCTGCAAAAGAAATTGGAAAGTATGAAGCTACCATCAGACTACATAGAACAGTAACTGTAACCGTTCCTTTTGAAGTAATTGCAGAGTAAATTACTAGAAAATAATATTGAAAAATCCCGTTATTCGGGATTTTTTATTGATTCTATTTTTTAACATATAGTCGCTTACTTTTATTATATTTGCAATACTAATTAAAAACCAAATTTAGAGTATGGCATTTGATATTGAAATGATTAGAAGGGTATACAAAAAGTACCCATTAGCGATAGAAGCAGCAAGAAAAATAACAGGAAAACCACTAACATTATCAGAAAAGATATTATATACACATCTTTGGAATGGAGATACAGAAAAATCATTTACAAGAGGTGAAGATTATGTTGACTTTGCCCCAGATAGAGTTGCTATGCAAGATGCTACTGCTCAAATGGCGTTACTCCAATTCATGCAAGCTGGAAAAAATAAAGTTGCTGTACCTTCAACCACTCATGCTGATCATTTAATTCAAGCTAAATTAGGAGCTAGTAAAGATTTACAAGAAGGAATTAATCAGAATAATGAAGTGTTTAATTTTCTTTCATCTGTTTGTAATAAATACGGAATTGGTTTTTGGAAACCAGGAGCTGGAATTATCCATCAAGTAGTATTAGAAAATTATGCGTTCCCAGGAGGAATGATGATTGGAACAGATTCTCACACTGTAAATGCAGGCGGACTAGGGATGGTAGCGATTGGCGTTGGTGGAGCGGACGCAGTAGATGTAATGGCAGGTATGCCATGGGAACTAAAATTCCCTAAATTGATTGGAGTTAGGCTAACTGGAAAACTAAATGGATGGACAGCTCCCAAGGATGTAATCTTGAAAGTAGCTGGAATCCTTACCGTAAAAGGAGGGACAGGTTGTATTGTTGAGTATTTTGGAGAAGGTGCTACATCTTTATCTTGTACAGGTAAAGGAACAATTTGTAATATGGGAGCAGAGATTGGAGCGACAACTTCTACTTTTGGATATGACGCAAGTATGGAAAGATATTTAAGATCAACTGATAGAGATGATGTAGCAGACGCTGCAAGCGAAATAAAAGAACACTTAACAGGAGATGAAGAAGTTTACTTAAATCCTGAACAATATTTTGATCAAGTAATTGAGATTAACCTAGATGAGTTAACTCCTCATTTAAACGGCCCGTTTACTCCAGACTTAGCAACACCTATTGCTAAAATGCATGATAAAGCAATTGCTAATGATTGGCCTCTAGATATTGAATGGGCGTTAATAGGATCTTGTACTAACTCATCATATGAAGATTTAACAAGAGCAGCTTCTATTGTTGAAGATGCGGTAATCAAAGGAATAAAACCAAAAGCAATATTAGGAATCAATCCAGGATCCGAGCAAGTAAGATACACCGCAGAAAGAGATGGATTAATGGATACTTTTAATAAATTTGAATCTACTAGGATTTTTACAAATGCTTGCGGACCTTGTATAGGACAATGGGATCGAGAAGGAGCAGCAAAGAAAGAAAAAAATTCTATCGTTCATTCATTCAACAGAAACTTCGCAAAAAGAGCGGATGGAAACCCTAACACACATGCCTTTGTAGCTTCTCCAGAAATGGTAGCTGCGATCGCAATATCTGGAAGATTAGATTTTAACCCAATTACAGATACGCTGATAAATAAAAATGGAGAACAGGTGAGATTAAATGAACCAATAGGTCATGAATTACCTCCAAATGGTTTTGATGTAGAAGATAACGGATACCAAGCACCTGCTGAAGACGGGAGTGATATAGAGGTAATTGTAAATCCTGAATCTAACAGATTACAACTATTAACACCTTTTCATCCTTGGAATGGAGAAAATATTTTAGGCGCAAAACTCCTTATAAAAGCAAAAGGGAAATGTACTACTGATCACATCTCTATGGCAGGTCCATGGTTAAAATACAGAGGTCATTTGGATAATATTTCAAAT
>NZWX01000021.1 GCA_002697625.1 Flavobacteriales bacterium | reverse complement strand
GCCACCTTGAGCTTCTGCCGCACGCTGAAGATTGTGTGAAGAAAGAGCAGGATCTGTTACATAGCCTGCGGTGGGAAAAAATATTCCTCCCTCGACTCGGCCTCCGGTGGATTCTCCAAAGCCTGATTCATTAGGACGTTTAGCGGGATGGTAACCACGCAGATCGTAAAGTGGTAGGCGTTCCATAATCTTTTCGGAAGACCAATCCTCAAAGGAGATACCAAGTTCTCTGCAATTATCAGTATGTTTTGCCATAAAGCCATTGCTTGATGTCTTCATTACCAGGCACCCAGTCTCTCGATAATTGGCTAACCCTCTCTCATCCTTGACCCCCAGATAGTCAGCCCAATCACGCCAGTAGAAGTACCCTTCGTAAGCAAAGGCTGTCCCTTCTAGCGTGGAATAATGCACACGAATTATGGCACAGGAACCGGAAGTTGAGCCGTGGCCCGCTTCAGCATTGCGATCGATTGAAAGTGTTTTATAGCCTAACTTGTTTAGCTCAAACGCGGTTGCTGCGCCGATTACACCGGCACCAATAATAATTGCATCTGCTGTTTTGGTCATATCCTTCTCTCCATCATTCTCAAGCTTATAAATTAAATATCACTTCGCTTTACATAAATATATCAAAACCTACAAATATAAATCTTATAATCGAGATTTTACCTGCACCATTAATTCTTGAAATGTCATTACTTTCGTACATTTCTTACCTGAGGTATCTAGAAATTAATTAGAGCGTCCAAAAAAACTTTGCCGAATTTTATCTGAAAAAATATAATCTGGAGTATTTGCATAACTAAGAATAACAACTACGCGCTCTTGTTTTGGACCAACAGGAGTAACACGATGAAGTGCTTTAAATCCGTTAAAGACCGATAATGTTCCAGCGCTCTGACTTATTGAAATGGTATTTTCCCCTTCGTTTCGGATCACTGATAATTCTTCTTCCGTTACTTCTTTTTCTGAATTTCTTATATTTGGAGCGAATTCAAAATTTCCGCCATCGAGTGATTTTTGCAATAAAAGGGTTACTACACCGTCGTTTGGATCATAATGCCAACCCAACTCATCTCCTTCTCTACAAATAGCAATTATACAACTTATCATTGGATCAATGCATTTAAATAGAAGTTCAGTTTTCAAAACTTTACGCAGAAATTCCGTGAAATATTCTGATTCATAAAGTTGGCGCATTTTTGACTCTGCTCCTAAAAGATCATATGAAATGGAATCCATTGATGCTCGAGTTTTTAATGGGTTGATCTTACTCTTAAGCGTATCTCGTCCAAAAGGCGACCTCCAATGTTCCGCCCGATAGGTCTGATTTGCCAAAGTCTTGACTTCATCAATCACTTCATTCAGGAACTTATCCGTAACAAAATTTGGCAATAAGCAAAGACCGTTTTCTTCGATCTGGTTGTGGCAACCAGTCAGCATCCTCTCTGACGCCTTGGAAGCTAAATTAGTCACTGGATATCTTTCTAAATTTATAATTTGAGATAGATCACCCTTCATTAAACCCTCCTATGCTCTTAAAAAATTCGACCAATATTATTGTGCCCTCATTTTAGATGATGAAAACTCCTAATGAAACCCAGGTTGTCACTATTCAATTTCCTTTTCTTTCAAACTTACTTTTCCAGCTCTTACTGTGAACCATTTCTTTATCTAAGTAGGCTTCTAATTTTGCCTCTAGATGGAAATGGCTTTCAGTAGAAGTTAAAATAGTATGAGTTCTGGAAGAAACTCTCCAATCTTCTCGCTCAAATAATTCAGTCCAAATAATCTCTAGTTTTGCGGATAAAGAATCATCAGGATGTACAGAAAAGTATTCATCATGTGTGGACTCTACTGTCCAACCATTATGTTCATTATAAACCATTCTACCTTCATCAAAAAATTGATTTTGAGTAACATTTCCAGAAATCATATCTCTTGTAATATCCCACTTATAGTCTGGCTCACGAATTATAGTTTTATCAAGAGGTGGAGCAGATTCTGGTTCCTGAAAAGGTATTAACTCATTATCACTTTCTTTTAATGGCCTGATCGGTAATTCTAATTTGCTCAGCCCAGTTGCAATAAAAAGTGTATTCTTTACAGGGGAAGGCCAAGCTATAGGCCAATAAACGCTAGATAAAGACACTCTGATTCGATTACCGGCTCCAAAACTATGGCCAACATCATTGAGTTTTAATTCAATATCGTAATATTCACCTGGGACTAAATCTGTTGGGTTTTCGTGGCTCTCCCTGTGAGTTAAATTCAGTAGACCGTAAGATATTCTAGTAACTGCGCCATTCTTCAAAACTTCTGAAAGGCAGACTGCTACCATTGCCACTTTTTTATCACTAGCTATCTTTAATTTGACTTTTGGCATACCAAGTATGTCAAACTCTTCTTTAATCGGCTCTGAGTCAAAATTAAGTGATCCACCAGCCTCATTTCTTTGGTCACCAGGTTGGTCAGGGTCTAAACCGTGAGGGCACCAGGCGCCAGCCATTAGGCCCACTGTTAGAGGTGAATTTATACTTATTATCTTAGAAGGATTTGGTTTATTACCCAAATGATCGACATTTAAGTAATATATCTCCTTATTAATACTACTAGAGGGCCAGGAGTTTTCTGATACCCAACGTCCAGGCCTCTCCTTATAGTAAGTTGCAGGAAAAACGGGTTCTTGTATCCAGCACCTTAATTGAGGTTCATCCATAATACCATTTTCTGTGCCCTTTAACCAATAATCCCACCAACGCAAACATTCTTGTAAGAAGCCAATTGCTGGCCCAGGTTCTGCAAAATGCGGATATTTGTGAGCCCACGGTCCCACTAGGCCTTTACATGGAGATTTTAAACCTGAGAGAAGCCTAAAAACAGTATTTGAGTAGCCATCTGCCCATCCCCCAACTGCATATACAGCGGCATTAATTTTTGAAAAATCCTCACATACTGAGCCGTGTTTATAAAATTCATCGCGTGTTTGATGTTTCATCCAATCTTCTAACCACAGTCCACTACCCTTCAAACGACTCAACCACATTTCGTACCATTTGTTGCCTACCGTTTGAGGGTCTGGTGGAGTTGTATTTATAGAGAACATGTAGCTATTCCAGGCAGCATTGTCGGTTAATAAGCAACCTCCCATGTAATGGATATCATCTGCGTACCTATCATCAGTGGAACAAATGGAAACTATGGCCTTTAGAGCTTCTGGCTGCCGTGCAGCAATTTGCAACCCATTGAAACCTCCCCAAGAAATACCAATCATTCCAACTGTGCCTGAGCACCAAGGCTGCTTTGTGATCCAATCAATTACTTCTAAGGCATCGTCTTGCTCTTGCTTTAGATACTCGCCTAAGAGAATACCCTCCGAATCTCCAGAACCTCTCATATCAACTCTAACAGAAGCATATCCGTGTCCTGCGAAATACGGATGCGTTGTAGCATCACGATCCGCCGTGCCATCTTGACGGCGATATGGTAAATACTCAAGTATGGCTGGAACAGGCACTTTTTCAGCATTAACTGGAAGCCAAATCCTAGTAGCCAATCGGATGCCATCTTTAAGCTCAATAAAGATAGGATCCATTACGCGAACTTCGTTCGGAAATTTTTCAATCACTTTCATTAATACCTCCCAACTAACGTGTCTCTCTCAAGCTCCAAAAAATTATCAGCTTGAACAGAATAATAGGTAGGAATTAATATTAGCATAATTTGTTAACTTAGGCACTCTTTAACTTCACAAATCCTAACCCTAAACTTTTGAAGGAGCATTTAAAAATGATAAACTCATCTACAGGAGCTTTAATTACTGGAGGATTAACTAATATCGGTCTTGCCACTTCAAAGAAGTTCTTAAATCTAGGGATCCCAGTTGTAGCAGGATCTAGCAATGCTGGAAAACCTATAAGGAAAAGGATTGAGAAAGATCTGCATCACTTGGCACAAATAAATAATGTTTCCTTCCTGTCCATAAATATGGACGTTTCAGATGAAAAAAGTGTGCGGTCTGCCGTGAGAAAAATTGAAACTCAATTCGGACTTATTTCTATTTTGGTTAACTCTGCTGGTGTAGGCAGTAGTAATAAAGAAATTTGCAATCTAGATCTTAAGGATTGGCAAAGAACTTTGGAAGTTAACCTTACAGGGCCTTTTTTAACCACTCGTCAGATATGGCCCCATATGAAAAAAGCAGGCTGTGGGAGAATAATCAATATTGCATCTACAGCTGCCCATATTGGATCTTCGAAATACTCTGCGTTCTGCTCCTCTAAAGCTGGTTTACTTGGCCTCACTCGGGCAACAGCTGTCGAGGGAGCTCCATATTCAATAACCGCCAATTCAATTAGTCCCTCTTGGGTGGAAACCATCAGAGAGGGAGTAAATACTAATAAACTATACAAAGAGATTGCAAAAAATAATCTTCAAAAGAGAGTAATACAAACTTCTGAAATCGCTGAGCAAATTTGCTGGTTGGCCTTAAACGCGCCGGTTTCTTTAACAGGAGAAGATATCCGTATTACTGGAGGTGAGCTTTGGTAGGCTCGTCGTTTAAATCAATATAATTCAAGCAATTAATCTCACTGAAATAATGAAGTATAAGCCAATTTTTTTCACGCCCTTCTTAAAGGCATAGTAGTGCATCTAAATGAGCCAGCTAGGCTGATGGGCTCGGAGTAATCTATCGTTTCCACCTCAAAGCCGGTATCTCTTAACTTCTTTGCAAGTCTTTTATGGCCATTATGTATAACGAGAGTTTCAGGATTTAGACAAAAAATATTAGCACCTAAATTTTTACACTCTTCGGAGTTGATTGTGATGAATTTGAAGATCCTCCCAAGTAAATTGAGGTCCTCCTTTTTGAAAGCAGGAGGGTAAATTAACACATAACCACGAGGAAGAAAAGTGAGCCTTGTATCTAGGTGCATAATATTTGATCCCAAATCAAGCATGGTTACATCGACGTAATCGGATAACTCCAGCAATGCTTTCATTGATGTCCTCGCACTGACTCCCACAAATGCACGCCCTTGATGTACAAGAATATCACCACCCTCAATAGAGCCATTCAATATTTTCACTACGCTATTTTTTTTATCAAATGGTAAATCCTTCAAGACTTCGTCAACCTCTCCCTCTCTTTCCGGTAGGTTTCTTTTTTCTGAATAAAAGAGCTTATCGTTTATGACAAAACCTATGTCTCTTGTATACGCCTGCCATGGTTTACTTTTATCTACAGACAAAAAATGCAAGGTTACTCTATACTTTTCTAAAAGCAGAAAGAATTCCTCTTGCTGCTTTAAGAATTTCCTTCTAGACCAAGGTGATATATAATATTTACTGAATTCAGGATGGGTATTCTCGTAACCTTGGTACTCAGGTATGCTTTCTCCTTTACAAACACATAGGTCTTTTAGTGTTGAAAACTCGTCACTGATACTTAGCAAAATATTTCTCTTTTTTGTGCTTCTTGCATTTTAATACTACAGTTGTGATTGATAAAGATAAAATGCTTCGATATTGTTTATGAAGTCACAAAATGAAATAGAGCTAGTAAGATTATGACATTTCTTAAGATGAATAATGTTAATCTTTGGTATGAACAAACAGGTCAGGGCCCAGATATTGTATGGATACCGGGTGGCGACAATGTAGCATCTGANTGGCGTTATCAAATAGATTTCTTCAAAGGTAACTTTAAAAATACCTCTTTTGATCCACGAGGTGCAGGTAAAACAGAAATTGGGAATATGACCGAATGGTCAATAAAGGACATGGCAGACGACTGTGCTGAGTTAATCAGGAAAGTATGTAATCCACCAGTTTATGTGGCCGGAATATCCATGGGTGGCTTGATAACATTACAAATGGCTGTTTCATACCCGGAGTTAGTAAAGTTAGGCGTCGTTATGGGTGCTGCATCTCATTGCACTGGTTGGTCCCGTAGTTGGATGGAGGCCGAAATTGAGTTCCGTAAGAACGGAGGCAAATTAACACCCGCATTTGCTCGTCATCATTATGGTGTTTTTATGTATCCTCCAGAAGTTATTGATAATGATGAACTCTGGGAGGAGCTTCTTCCATTTGTTGGTGCTAGCTATGAAGATAGGGAAGGCCGGTTGCTCATTGGGCAATGGCAAGCATGTGTAGACTTCGACGTTTCGAAAGAAATTAGGCAATGCGACGTACCTTTACATATGATCGGTTTTTCACTCGACATACAGTGTCCTCCTAGCCAGGCTAAAAGAACGGCAAAAATTGCAAAAAATGGAACATTTCATCTTATGGAAGGACTGGGCCATCTTTCCCTGATAGGACATAAGTCTGAAGCAGTTAATAAAAAAATAGCTGAAATTATAAAAAAGACTGCTTAATTTCAAAACTCTAACCGCATTCTATTATTTGGTAATTTAAATACCTTTACTGTATAGAAAACTAAACACCATCTCTTTTTATTTTCTCATTCCATTCACGTTTCAATATTGTTTCCTCACCTTCTTGTACGTGAATCCTAGCGTTAATAAAAAAATGTGTTTCATCACTTGTCATTTTTTGGCTCGCGTTAATAACTACATCTAATTGTTCGTCTCTCCCGAAGGTTTCTATAGCCGATAGCTCTACAATGGCAGAATTAGGATCATCGGGCAAAATACTACATATATTTTCAGTTTTGCTGCTAAATTTCCAACCATTATTTTCAAGTTTGATTAATCCCGTATCCATACGATAGGTAAATGTTAACATCCCTGTTTTTAAATCCGTTTCAGATCCCACATACGTTGGATCTCCATCTTTCAATGTAGTACGTGGAGAAACCCTAGCATGCTTAGCAGGAGGAAGATGATCAATATTAGCGTCCTGTTCTTTTCTGGGCCGTATTGGCAAAACCAAATGGCTGGAACCAGTGTGGATAGATATCTTTACAGGTTGTGGTGACGGCCAGACAATTGGCCAAAAGGAAGTGGATACGGCTATTCGAATTTGGCTTCCTGCATCAAAGGTGTGCCCAATATCATTTAGTAAAACCTGAACGCTATAACGCTTTCCAACCTCGAGAGGCTCTATATTCTCATGACTATTTCTATGAGTAAGATTTAATATCCCATACGTCACTAGCAAGGACGAACCGTCAGCACGCAATTCATTCAATCGAACACAAATAAAAGCACTGGGCTTATCAGACTCTATCTCTAACGTAACACCTGGCGCACCAAGTATTGAAAATTCTTTATCTAATGGAGCACTATCAAAACATACAGACATTGAATCATCAAGACGTTGATCTAATGGATCCTGAGGATCTCCCGCTCCCATATTGCCAAAAAAAGGAGTGCACCTACCAACCGTCTGGGGCGAATTTACAATTCTAATAGAATTCCCACCACCTTCCGATAAAAGGCTTCTATCCTTAAGATACATAGTTTTATTTATAGTATTGTCCGATGGCCAAGATTCTTCTCCTGCCCAATATCCAGAGCGTTCTTCGAAGCATGAACTCGGCTTAACACTATCTTGCACCCAAGCACGATACTTGGGCTCATTCATAATACCAGTTTCAGTTTCTTTTAGCCAATGGTCCCACCACCGCATTGCTAAATCCATAAACCCTGCTTTAGGTCCTGGAACAACTTGATGCATATATTGATGCCCCCATGGACCGACCAGAGCTCTAATTGGGGTTTTAATGTTCTTTAGCAATCTAGCTACAGGGTTTGAGTATGCGTCTGCCCATCCACCGATAGCATAAACAGGAATTTCTATTTGGGAATAGTCCTCACAAACTGAACCATGCTTCCAAAACTCATCTCTACGTTGGTGTTTTACCCATGGAATTATCCAAGGACTTAAAGCATCCAATCTCTCAGACCACATATCTCTCCAATTATCTCCCACCAACGCTGGATCGGGAGGTCTTGCCATAGCTGGAAACATGACAAAAGCCCAAACTGGATTTTCTACAGCCATACACCCGCCATAATAATGCACATCATCGGCATATCTATCATCTGTAAAAAAAACGGTGATAATACATTTAAGAGCTTCTGGCTTTCGGGCTGCGACTTGCAAACCGTTAAACCCACCCCAAGACTTACCCATCATGCCTACCCTACCATCACACCACGGCTGACTGGCTATCCATTCTATCACCTCTACCGCATCATCCTGTTCCTGTTTTAGATACTCGCCGAGTAATACCCCCTCTGACTCTCCGCTTCCTCTTATATCAACACGGATCGCAGCATACCCGTGGCCTGCAAAATAAGGATGCATAGCTTCATCTCTTGCTGCAGTTCGATCCCTTGTACAGTATGGGATATATTCAAGAATTGCTGGGACAGGAGAATCAATGGCATTTTCTGGAAGCCAATACCTACACGATAAGTTAACACCATCTGATAAAGGTATCCTTTCAAATTCTACTTCTCTTACTTTTTCCGGGAATAATTCGACAATTTCTGCATCGGTTTCATCTTTAGGGAACATTATAACTCCTGTCTGAATTTAATTTATTAGTGGAAAGTGACATTGAACAGTTCTACCATCAGGCAAAACCTTTTCTTGGGGCATTAAAGTTTTGCACTTTTCCTGAACATATTTACATCTGTTGTGAAATTCACATCCTGAAGGTCGATTAGTCAGGCTAGGTACCTCCCCTTCAATTGACACAAGATTACGACGTTTGTCTGGATCGGGCTGAGGTACTCCGTGTACCAATGCTTCAGTATATGGATGAGCAGGTTTCTGAAAAATCATTTCACCATTACCCTGTTCAACTATGCGACCCAAGTACATAATTGCCAACCTATCACAAATATGCCGTATTACTGGAAGGTTATGTGTAACAATTAGATAAGAAAGTTTTCGCCGGGCCTGTAGGTCACGCATAAGATTTAGAACCTCCCCTTGAACAGAGACATCCAGACCAGCTGTCGGTTCATCCGCAATAATGAGCTTTGGCTCTAATGCAAGTGCACGAGCAACCCCGACCCGGCGGGCTTGACCACCAGACAATTCGTGAGGATACCGATTTAAAAATGAGTGAGGTAAATTAACCATATCACAAAGTTTTCGAGCCTCCTCTTCCAGGTTCTTTTTATCCTTTCTATGTAAGGAAAACGGTTCCGCAATCAAAGCTCCAACGGTTTTACGAGGGCTAAGAGATCCAATTGGATCCTGAAACATCATTGCCATATCTTGACGCAGATTGCGCAACACAGATTCCGACAGGTCGGTCAGTAACCGTCCATCAAATTCCACAGAACCTCTAGAGGAAGGCACCAATCCGAGTATAGCTCTACCCAAAGTAGTCTTACCAGAACCACTTTCCCCCACCAGACCAAGGGTTTCACCTTGGCGCAAATGAAGAGAAACATCGAGAACTGCATCCACAAAACGCTTTCTATTTCTCCTTAATAACGCCTGTAACGGACCCATAATTTCAAAGCGAACATTCAAATTTTCAACATTCAGAATTGGAGGTTTTTCGAAATCAATTATATTTTTTAACGAACTATCATAGGTTTCTGTCTTTGAAACTTGTCTTTCAATAGTACTAGAGGTTCCAAATTGATCACGACTTGAGTCTAACAAGTGACACTTAGTATTATGGGTACCTTCAATTACATATGTTTCTGGCCGATCTTGTTCACATCTCTGGAGTGCGTATTTGCACCTGGGGGCGAAAACACACCCATTGGGCCGTATATGTAAATCTGGCAAATCACCAGGAATAGTCGGCAAAAAACGTGCTCGATTGCTAACTCGTGCAGGATCACACTCTAAAAGGGCTTGAGTGTATGGATGCTTAGCATTATGAAAAATCTGCCGAATACCACCTTGCTCAACAACTTCTCCTGCATACATTACAACTACTTCATCACACAATTCTGCGATAAGTCCTAAATTATGGGAAACAATCATTACTGTGGATTTCAATTCCTCTTGTAATGATCGAAGGAGATGTATAATTTGTGCTTCCATAGTTACATCAAGTGCTGTGGTTGGCTCGTCTCCGATAAGCATTAAAGGGTTCATCAGCAAAGCCATGGCGATACCAGCTCTCTGACGCATACCACCGCTAAATTGATGAGGGTATTGATAGACGCGCTGTTCTGTATCTGGAATACCCACTTTGCGCATTATTTGCTTTGAGTGTTCAATTTTCTCTCTGAAGGATTTATTTCTCTGCCTGTAAGCAATGTCCGACATTTGCTGACTATATGATAATACTGGGATTTGGGAAGTCATTGGATCTTGAAAAACAATTGAGGCTTCCTCTCCTCGGAAGGCACGAAGTTCATCCTCAGAAAAATCAAGAACATTTTTCCCATTAAAATATATTTCACCACCTTCAACTACTCCATTGCCAGCTAATAACTGAGTCATTGCCCATATTACAGTACTTTTTCCCGAGCCACTTTCACCAACAATTCCAACAATCTTTCCCTTAGGTGCATTGAAACTAACTTCTCGTAGGGCGTGCACCCGGCCACGTGGCGTCTTGAAATCCACATTCAAATTCCTAATCTCTAGAAGGTTTTTAGTATCCATTCTTCACTTGCCTTTACGGAGCCGAGGGTCAAAAACATCCCGCAGTGCCTCACCCAAAAAAGTAAACCCAAGAGTAGTAAGTACTAGAGGGATTCCACCTGCGATTATTGGCCATGGTGTGTCTCGAATCACGAGGTATCCTTCATTTAAAATTGTGCCCCAGCTTGCTGTCGGAGGCAATACACCAAGTCCTAAGAAGGAAAGCCCTGCCTCAATTGTGACGACAACGGGAACATCCATAGCTGCGAGAATAAGTAATGGACCAATTACATTAGGCATAATGTGACGCCACATAATTATAGCAGGATGAGCTCCTAGAGATCTCTCCGCTAGAATGAATTCAGTATTCTTCAAAGCAAGCGTACTTGTACGAGCCAAACGTGCATATCCAGGAATACTAGTCACAATAACGACTGCTAAAACCAACTCAAGACTGGGTCCTAGAAGAGCAACCGCTGCAAGAGCTAACACAATAGTAGGAAAGGAACGGATAGAATCGAAAATCAGAAGTAAAAAATTATCAAGCCATCTTGGTCCGTATCCGGCAAGCATCCCCAACAGTAATCCCACAAATAAAGAAATAGAAACACCAATTGCCGCAACTTTCAAAGCAACTCTACCTCCATATATTACACGAGAATAAGTATCACGGCCAAGTTGGTCTGTTCCAGCCCAGTGTTCCAGGGTTGGACCAGACATTCGCTGTGGTATATTCATTAAAAACGGATCGTGGGTTGCGAAGTAGGGTGCAAAAATTGCACTTACGAAAAATAAAACGACCAGCATAAGACCAAACATTCCAAGTCGATTATTCAGAAAGAGTGAAAGTTTTTCTCGAGACTCACTCATATGACCCTTAATACCTTGGTCTTTTTTTGCGCTTTCAAGCGCTTTATTAGAGGCTATCTCTGACACGCGGGTCCAACCATGAAACTACAAGATCAGCAATAAGGGTTACAAAAACATATAGTCCAACAGTAACAAGAACAGCTCCTTGAATAACTGGAAAATTACGACTCAATACCATGTCATATATAAGTTTCCCAATGCCTGGGCGTGAGAATATAATTTCTGCAAAGACGGCTCCAGATAACAAACTGCCAAAGCCAATACCAATCAAGGTAATTGTTGGCAAAATTGCCACCTTCAAAGCATAACGAAAGATTATTGTTCGGGAGCGAAGACCAAAAGCTCGGGCCGAGCGAATATAGTTCTCTCCCATAACTTCCAACATAGAAGCACGAACCATCCTTGCAAGATAGCCAACCCACCCTAGTCCAACAGCAAATGCAGGAAGAATAAGGTGGTGAACCTGATCCAAAATATTTCCTGATTCACCAGCACCTATTACCGGCATCCACCTCAGGGTTACTGAGAAGAGCAAAATAGCCCATATTGATACCAGAAAGGAAGGAATAGCAATAGTTCCAACCGACAAAACACCTGTAAACCTATCAAGCCAAGTATTTGGTTTTAGAGCAGAAAGGCAACCCAAAGGGATACCGACAAGAGCTGCCCATCCTATAGCAGACACTGCTAAAGTGACTGTAAATGGCAATTGCTCGGCCATCGTTGTTGTGACACTTCGGTCCGAAAAAACGTCGGCTCCAAGATCACCTTGAAGAACGTTACCCATGAATATCAAGAATTGATAAATGAGAGGTTTATCTAGATGCATTTTTGCCGCGTACGCTGCCTGAATTTCGGGTGTTGCACGAGGCCCAAGCGCGATGCTAACTGGATCTCCTGGTATCATATGTAGCATCAGGAATAGGGCCATAATTGCCACAAAAATAATTACTAGGGCGAGAAAAATTCGCTTAATTAAATATATCAACATAGTTGTAAACTATAGCATAGAAAGACCGCCGGGAGAATTCCCGGCGGCTATAATTGAGGTCACGCCTTAAAGTATGAAAGCATCGTTTCACCAGATGGAGCAAAACGGGGAGATATATTATCTCTGTGCACAAAAACTTCAGGTTCATGAGTTAAGAAAACATATGCTCCCGTTTCCTCCATGATTTCCTGCATCCTAATAGCAATCTTATGCCGTTCCTCTGCTTCAGAAACTGCAACGAGCTCAACATATAATTTTTCAAACTCGTCAGAAGACCAACGCTCCCAATTCCAAATTCCAACCTGATCACGAACAAACCATTGGAAAGCCCCATAGGGATCGGGACCTGAGCCGTATCGCATAAGCCAGATTTCCATATCTTTCCAAGTATCACCTTTACTCTCTTGACCCATTTCCCAGAAAGGACCTGAATCCAGAGGCATGATTTCAACTGCGATACCAATTGCTGCTAGGTTGGCCTGAATAATTGTTGATGCTAGAATACGTTCCTGATTATTTAGAGTGCGCAAAGTAAGAGAGAGGCCCGATACTCCAGCCTCATCAAGCAAAGCCTTTGCTTTTGCAGGATCATAAGAGTAGCCAGTTTGATTCCTTTTCCCTACCAAACCAGGACAAACAATTCCTGAAGATAATTCCGCGGTTCCTGAATACGCGCCCTGATTTATTGCACTAACATCGACCGCATGCTGAATTGCCTGACGCACCCTAATGTCTTTCATCTTTGGGTTATCAATATTCATACCTAGCCACATATACTGAAGAGCACCTGCTACTGTAAGCTTGCTATCAGCAGGGACTTGCTTAAGGTATCTTGCATACGTATCAGATGAAATCTGGGCAACATCCAATTCACCTGCCTCATAGGCAAGCGCTGCTGCCGAATCTTCAGTTACGATTGGACAATAAATCTCATCATACTGTGGCTTAGTACCAGTCCATTCCGGATTGCGGGTCATCCGAACATACTGCCCTTGTTTCCACTCCATAACGTAAGGGCCACAAGTTGCTGGAACGTCGTTTGTGAATTTTCCTCCAACAGCTTCAGTTGCTTTCTTTGAAATTATTACTCCTGTACCAGAAGACAGTGTTTGGGTCATGAACGGTGCGAATGCTTGCTTCAAAATAAGTGCACCACTATATTTGTCTGCAATTTCTGTACGATCATACGCAACATAGTCACCTTTCCATTCGCTTTGAGCCATACGGTCATACGAGAAGGCTACATCTTCAGATGTGAGTTCGCCGTATCCGTTGGACCACATTAACCCAGATTTAAGCTTGAATTCGATACGAGTTGGACTAACTACCTCAACTCGATCAACAAAAGGAGACTTAGCCCAGACTGCCATGCCATCAACATAGTCATAATGAACAAGCGCTGGCATACAGCACCAGTTTACGTCGTTGTCAGGATGTCCACCCACATAGTATCCAGGATCCAAACTGTCCATATCTCGATTAAATCGAACAGTTAATTTTCCTCCTGATGCCGAGAAAGAAATCCCCGGAATGGAAGAAGCAACACTCAGCGCACTTCCAAATGCTATAGACTGTAGAAGAGCCCTTCTCGATAGTCCATTTATACTCATAATTTTTCCTCCTTTGGTAAGCATGTTCCAAATAGAATCATGTCTTGACAAATTGTCGCAGTAAATCAGAGCATGACATTCTATGTTCTGTCAATAAAAACTCAATCTTGCATAAGAACTGTGCTATTATATATCTAATGCTTTAGTTGAGATTTAATTCTAGACTTTTAAACACAAAATGGATTGTCGCCTGATTTTAATTTTCAGCGTTATTTTGCATCATTATGGTTATTTGTAGCAACATTAAAGAAAGTTAAGCATATGAGCACCGAAGCATCAAACACACGCAGTGGCCGCCGCCGTCGCTCAGCTCCCAGTGTGTCGACTTCAAAGCGCAGTGTGAACTACCATGATCTGCGCAATCCCTTCCCCCCGATGGAGGTCTTTTCAGCCGATCAGGTTACAGCAATTCATGAGACGTCACTGCGTACGTTGGAAGAACTGGGGATGAAAGTTCTTTTGCCTGAGGCAGTAGAAATTTACCGAAAGGGTGGTGCCCGTGTGGTCGATGATATGGTCTACATCGGGCGTGATATGGTTAAGGCGGCACTGACGACTGCGCCCAAATCCATTCAAGGCCGAGCGGGTGCGCGCGACAAAGACTTGAAATTTGAACTGGGTCGCATGACCTTTCAACCCGGTGCAGGCGCACCTCATGCCACTGACCTGGTGCGCGGACGTCGCCCTGGATCTGCTGCGGATTACATTGAATATACCAAGCTGAATCAACACTTCGATGTGCTGCAAATGCTTTCGCCCTCAGTTGAACCTCAAGATGTGGCTACCAATGTGCGCCACTACTTTACGACCGAGGCGCAGCTGACACTGTCCGACAAATTTCCTTTTGTATTCTCACGCGGAACCCCTCAGGTGATAGACTGCTTTGAAATGTTACGCGATTTTCGCGGAGTGTCTGACGCAGAATTTGCTGCCAATCCGTATTGTTACACCGTCATCAATACCAACAGTCCACGGACGTTGGACATACCGATGGCCCAAGGGCTGATCGATTTTGCCAAACAAGGCCAAATGTCGATTATCACACCTTTCACATTGATGGGGGCAATGGCTCCAATCACGGTTGCGGGCGC